>JBOGKI010000801.1:0-1910 GCA_050745605.1 Terriglobia bacterium
GTGCCGGGCTGAAGCCCGCCGCTACGTTTGGGCACGGTGGTTGGCGCGAGGTGCCGGGCTGAAGCCCGCCGCTACGTTTGGGCAGGGTGGTTGGCGCGAGGTGCCGGGCTGAAGCCCGCCGCTACGTACCGCGCGATGCAGTGTTAGGTGGTCCTGGGCGCGCACCAGGTCCGCCCCTACGGCGGCGCTACATCGAGAGGGGACGGTTGCGCCACTATTTTCATGCCAAGGGACGCGCCGCCGGCGCGCGAGGTCTGTCATGACGGGTACAATCGGATCGTCGCGTTCGCGTTTGCCACGACGGTGGGCGTGGTGGCTGGCTTTTTCGCTGGCTGTCGCCGCCCAGATTCCGCTGCGCTGGGTTTCGGACTCTCTGGCGGAGAGAAATGCGGAATCTCCCCCGGAGCTTTATGTTCGCTCCGGGAGAGTCTTGAAAGCCCTGAGCGTCGGGTATGACGGCTTGATGGCGGACATTTACTGGACTCGTGTCGTGCAATACTTCGGCAGTGAGAGTCTTGCGCGTTCCAAGCAGTTTCACCTGCTGGGGCCTCTGCTTTTTTTGACCACCGATCTCGATCCTCATTTGCTGGTGGCGTATCGGTTCGGAGCCATTTTCCTGGCTGAAAAGCCGCCCGCCGGAGCGGATGAGCCGGAGCTTTCACTACAGCTTTTGCGGCGAGGCATCGTTCAGAATCCCGATTACTGGCGGTTCTGGCAGGACTTGGGCTTTATTTACTATTGGGACTTTAAGGATTACGCCGCCGCCGCCCGGACTTTTAAGGCAGGGAGCCAGCGGCCCGGAGCCGAAATCTGGATGAAAACGTTGGCTGCGTCCGTGGCGGTGAAAGGCGGCGAGCTTCGGACCTCTCAGATGCTGTGGTCGCAGATTTACCGTCACGCGCAGAATGACTCGATTCGTAACAGCGCGCTGAATCACCTTGCCGCGCTCAAGGCCCTTGCGGACATCGATGCGATAAACCGCCTGTTGGCCGTCTACAGCGATCGAGTGGGCCACGCGCCCGCTTCGCTCCAGGACCTGGTCGCGGCCCGTATGCTGCGCGGCGTTCCCCAGGATCCGTCCGGGGCCTCCTACGTGCTGGGCGCGGATGGACAGGCGCAACTTTCGCCCCACAGCCGGGTGAACCTAAAGCTGGCGGAATGAGCGCCGCTACAGCAATAGCGCGAAAGCAGGTTTATTCATGGAACGGCTGGAATTTATCTTCTGGGAAAGCACCAAGGTGCTCATCCTGATTTTCCTGGGACTCGTTTCCGTCAAAGCGGTGGGAGCGCTGAAGCCGCGGGATGCGTCCGGCGGCGTCAGGTGGCTACGGCCGCTGAGATACGTCTTGTACGCTTTGATTCTGGCGCTCGTGGTTTTGGGCGCGCGCATCGCGGGATACGATTTTGCGGCGGAAACCTACTATGCAGTGAGCAGCGGAAATCTGCATCGGCGCGAGATTGACAAGGCTTATTCGAATGCACTGCGAGCCGTCGAATTGCGTCCGGGCATTCTGCGGTATTGGCAGCAACTGGCTGAGGTCAAGGTTCTGGGGCATCAGTACGCTTCGGCGATTCAGGATGAATCCAAAATCAAAGAGTTAAGCGGCGGGCAACTGGCAGAAGACGATGCGATGCGCCTCGCGGCCAGCGATCTGGCGTCCGGTGACTACGATGGCGTGATCCGCATCACCACAAACCTGCTCAGGGCGCGTCCCGATTATCCTGTGCCCTATCTCCTGAAGGGCCAGGCCTTTCTTTCGCTGAAGGATTATGACCATGCTGAAAAGACGTTCCTTCAGGTGCTCGGTTTTGCTCCTACGATTACTCCAGCCGTGGACGGGCTTGCCAGCGCCTACTATCTTGCCGGAGACACCTCGCGATGCTTGGCGGTGTTGAACGCTACTGAGAAG
>JBOGKI010000802.1:0-1897 GCA_050745605.1 Terriglobia bacterium
CGCCGCCCCTGCCTCGCCCGGCTCCGCTGCTCTCACGTTTTCCACAGTTGACAGGGCATTTGTGTTAACGATCGTTGACACGTACCCATTCTAGTATTAGAAGGGCTTTGTAAATTAAAGGGGGTGATATGTTCATACTCCGCAACAGTAGGATTGCAATTCCGCTCTTGGCCGGAATTCTCTTTCCTTACCTTGTCGCGGCACAGACTCAATCAACCCCTGCTCCGGTTGCGACCAAGGACCCGCAAGCAATCGCTGTATTGAGCCAATCCTTAAATGCGGTGGGTGGCTTACCGGCGATTTCCGCCATCCAGGACTACACAGGCACCGGCAATATTACATACTTCTGGGCAGACCAAGAAGTGCAAGCTCCTGCGACCGTTCGAGGCATGGTGACCTGACCGGCGTTTTTTGTACCAGCGGGAGTGAGAGAGAATTCACTCTGGAGGGAAGCTGGTATGCCGATGAAGAAATACAAGCCGGAACAGATCGTGACGTTGTTGCGGCAGGTGGAAGTGGAACTCGCCAACGGGAAGACCACTCCGCAAGCCTGCAAAGAAGCCGAGATCACCGCCCAGACCTACTACCGCTGGCGGAAGGAATTCGGGGGATTAAAACTCGACCAGGCTAAACGTCTCAAGGAGTTGGAGCGGGAGAACACTAAGCTGAAGCGGCTGGTGGCGGAGCTGTCTTTGGAGAAGCAAATTCTGAAGGACGTGGCAGAGGGAAACTTCTAGGCCCTGAGCGGCGGCGTGGCGCGGTCAGGCATGCGCGCGAGAGGTATCAAGTTTCGGAGCGGCATGCCTGCCGGCTGCTGGGGCAGTGGAGAGGGACACAACGCTACGAGGTAATCTACCGAACGGATGAAGATGCGTTGACGCGAGAGATCGTGGCGCTGGCCAGCGAATACGGGCGCTATGGCTACCGGCGAATCACGGCGTTGCTGCGGGATCAGGGCTGGCACGTAGGCAAGGATCGTGTACAACGGATCTGGCGGCGGGAGGGGCTGAAAGTGCCGCAAAAACAAAGGCCCCGAGGAAGGTTGTGGTTGAACGACGGATCGTGCCTACGGCTGCGGCCGGAGCGTGCGAATCAGGTGTGGAGCTACGATTTCGTAAGCGCGATGACGCATGACGGAAGAACGCTGCGCATGCTGACGCTGATCGATGAATACACGCGGGAGTGTTTGGCGATCCGCGTGGCCCGCAGGCTGGGGAGGTACGAAGTGATCGAAGCGTTGGCGGAGGTGATGCTCTACCGGGGTATTCCGGGAAACATTCGCTCGGACAATGGCCCCGAGTTCGTCGCCGAAGAACTGCGGAAGTGGCTAGCGAAGGTGGGGACGGGGACGCTGTACATCGAACCAGGGAGCCCCTGGGAGAACGGCTACTGCGAAAGTTTCAACGGAAAGCTGCGAGACGAGTGCCTAAACGGAGAGATTTTCTATTCGCTGAGGGAGGCGCAGGTGGTAATCGAGAAATGGCGGGTGATCTATAACATCCTCCGACCGCACTCGGCGCTGGGCTACAGGCCGCCGGCGCCGGCAGCGATCGCGCCGCAAATGGCGGCTCTCCGGTCGCCTACGGCTCCCTGCGAGCCGCCATTTGCATCCTTACCCGATGAGGTTGTGATGTAAACTCTCTCACTCGCTGTGGTACAAAAAGTCGGTCCGGCCACTTTGGGAACCCCGCCAGCCAGTCGGTATCTCTAATGCCGGGCGTGTCTCGGGTCTCCATCCACACGCGACCCTCGCGGCCTGATCCCAGATCAATAATGCCGCGAATCTTGCCCCATATTGCGACACCACATTTCGCGAGGTCGAAAGACCATAGGACCGCTACGTCGTTCTCTCCGACGCTAAGGTTTGCAGATCGGTCGTAGACGTGGAGGTGTCTGA
>JBOGKI010000803.1:0-1896 GCA_050745605.1 Terriglobia bacterium
AATGGTCAACATCAAGAGCATGAAAGGAAAAAATGCAAGCAGGGCATTCGCCGCAATGGAAGAGGCGTAAACATGAACCTCCGTGGTAAAGAGGTAGCCCAGGCTACGGAGGAGCACGCGCTTCCGGCGCGGGAGCGGCTTGGGCCCGGGTGGCCTCTCCAGGATTGTTCCGGGTTGATTCAGGTTAAGAACTGAGAGGGGATCTTTCAATTTCGCTTCCCTGCGCGGCTTTCCGTTGCCCGTCTGCGCCGCTTGGCTGGCGGAGCTGCGGCCTACCAAGCCATGATACCTGACTTTCCCGGACTTGAGGACGCGTCTGGAGACCTGCCCCTCGATACCTGGGCGCTTCTGACCATCGAAATTATCGAAAAATGGAGGACTCCGGTTCTTCGGTAATCCATCCGGCGCTTCTCTGCACGGTTCTATCAAAGGGGGGTGGAATCCAGTCCAGAAGGATAAGAGATGGGCCCGGCGGCAGGCTGGGCTTTCCAAAGAGGGTTTGAGGACCAGGTGAATAGCGGGATCGGACCCCAGCCGAGTCAAGAGACGGAAAGACCGTCGGGGCGGAAATATCCCCGCCAGAGCCATCGCGCCAGGGTCTGGAAAGAGAGCGGTCAAGCACGAGGGGCCGTGGAAACTGCCCCTATGGCTTTACAACTCTCAGATGGTTGGTCACTGAGAACACCCCCGAGACGCTGTTGGCGCGGATATTGACCATGTTCTTATCCGCTTCGCTATCCACGACGCCTTCCAGAGTTACGTGGCCGTTCTTGACGATGATCCGGATCGGCTTGATGACGGGCAGGGCGTAGCGTTGCAGAGCCGGAAAGCCGTAAATGGCTCGAAACAGCCGCAGGCGGAGATGATCGTCCATGTTAGAGACGGGAAGCACTTCAATGTTGTTCACCACCTGGGTAACGCCTTCAATGTGCTTCACCACGTTTCCGGCGTCCTGCTTCAGCACCGGCTGGGTTACTTGGCCCATCAGAGTCACCTTATCGCCCTCGACTTGATAGGTGATATTGTCGAAGACGTTGAAGTACGGAAGCAACAGAATCTGGTGCCGCACTTCCGTCTGGATGCGCGTTTGCGCCTTTTCGGAAACTTGCTGCGCACACTGTGCTGGCACGATGAAAGCTGCCGCGACGACGGCGAGGTAAAGGCTTGCCGCGATTTTGTGCTTCATATTCAATCCTCCTGTTTCCGGCCCGGCGTTGTCAGACAACTGCTCCGGCGCCCCCGGTCGATGGAACGGACTTTGATCTTGCAGTTATTCGATGCTAATGAGTTTACACTCGGCCGCCCCTTTTAGGAAGATTTCCCTGCCGGAAATTTCTTTCTACCGTTGCCTGCGGCCTTCTGCCCGCTGGCGGCAAGGCCTAGGGCGCCAAAGCCGCGCCGCGGCTGCCCACGCCTTGTGCATTCTGCCTGCTGCTTTCTACAAGCGCCCGTCGAATCGCGCGAATTGCAGCCTTGCCCGGAGTCGCAACCTCCAAGTAGACTGAAAGGGCTGAAGGAGGGCCGAGGCTTATGACGAGAGCCATGTTCTTTTTGCTTGTCGCGTTGACGTTGACGGCTCCATGCGGTTTTTGCCAGGTTGTGGGGCTTACTCACGGCCAACCACCTCATTTGCCGGCGCCTTACATCAAGCCCATCGTGGCCAACCTGTCCCGCGTTTCAGTATCTCCAGGATTCAAGCCGCAAGCCGGACCTTCGGCATTCCTCACCGGCTTTGACTCGGACGCGCATGGCAAGAGCGTGAATGGCCCGCCGGTGGGCGTGGCCGTGGCGAAGGACGGCTCACTTCTGGTGTCGGATGATGGCGGGAGAGATATCTGGCGAGTTTCCGAATCTCAGAAGGTGTGAGCAAATTTGGCTGTAGCGGCGGTCTATGAC
>JBOGKI010000804.1:0-1893 GCA_050745605.1 Terriglobia bacterium
AAGTTGGCGAGGATGCGTGGACCGACGGCACCCGTGTTGTCTAAGAAAAACGGGCGTGCCGTGGCAACCCGTTAGAATGCCTACCCTTTGTTTTCATATACATTCAAGCTTCGTTCCCTCAATTTAGGTATCAAACGGAGCCCAAGGTGCTACCGAGTGCGCTCATCGCGGGCAATCTTGCCATCCCGGATGTGAATAATCCGGTGGGCGCGCGCGGCGACATCATGCTCGTGGGTCACCAGAACAATGGTGTTTCCCGCCCCGTGCAGGCGATCAAAAAGAGCCATAATTTCCAGGCCCGTCACGGAATCCAGGTTTCCGGTCGGCTCGTCCGCCAGGAGGAGGGACGGATTGTTCACCAAGGCCCTGGCAATGGCCACGCGTTGGCGCTGGCCGCCGGAGAGTTCATTCGGCTTATGATGCATGCGGTCGGTGAGCTCCACGCGCTGGAGCGCCTCGCGCGCGCGTTCGATACGTTCCTCGGCGGGCGTACCGTTGTAAATGAGGGGCAGCTCCACATTGTGGAGGGCGCTGGCGCGGGCCAAAAGGTTAAATGTTTGAAAAACAAAGCCAACTTCCTTATTCCGGATATAAGCCAGCTCGTCGTCCGTCAACTCGCTCACCAGACGCCCATTCAGCCAATATTGGCCTTTGGTGGGAGTATCCAGGCAGCCGATCAGGTTCATAAGGGTTGATTTACCGGAGCCCGAAGGTCCCATGATACCGATATACTCGCCGCGGGGCACGTCGAATGAGATGCCGCTCAAAGCGTGAACCTGGTTTTCCCCCATTTCGTAGGTTTTCCACAAGTCTTCCGTACGGATCAGGATTCCGTCGGGCGGCGCCCCGTCTTTCAGTACCGTTGAAGCCATCGCCTCAGTCTGCATGGTGCGATCTACCTTCGGAAATGGGGTTGTAGCGGCGGTCTGTGACCGCCGGTCTTGCGGCGGTCATAGACCGCCGCTACAGAGAGAGCTGTCGCTATAATTGACAATCCTCAATAGCGCGTCGTGGGATTTGTATTCCAGGGTAAAGGCCCGCGGCGAGAAAGGCGCTCGCCGTGGCTACCTCTCCGGGGCGCCTACGGCTCTGTTCCGGCCCCTTAACTGCTCGTTGCATTCGGGTTCGGGACGGTAATGGTGTTATCCACCTTCACCTTGGTGTTGTTCTTCAAGGTGCGCAGGGCGGAATAGCTTCCCGTCACGATGGTATCCCCTTGCTTAAGTCCAGTCAGGACTTCAACATTGGTAGTACCCATGATGCCGGTCTTCACGGGAACGAAGATGGCGTGTCCATTGCGGACTGCGAACGCTCCCTGCACCTCGTCTTTATCTTCGCCGAAGCTAATTCCCAGGCCGTCGGTGGATGGTTTATTCTCCGCTGCCAGAGTTTCGCCGCTCGGGCTCTTCTTTTTCTTTTGGCCCTCTTCAAGCTCCTTCTTGGTGCGGACGGTGAGCGCCTGGATGGGAATAGTGACCGCGTTCTTCACGGTGGCGGTGACGATTTTCGCCGTGGCGGAAAGGCCGGGCCGGATTGAAGGGGGTGGGTTATCAAGCCGCACGACCACTTTGAACTGCTTGGCTTCCTGGTCTGTTGAGGAACCGGACGTGGTGGATCCCGTTGTGGTCACGCCGGTGGTACTGCTCAGCGCGCTCTGGCCGATTTCGGTGACGCGCCCCTTAAAGATTCGGTCGGGGATGGCGTCCACGCTCACTTCGGCTGGCTGGCCCAGCTTCACATTCACGATATCCGTCTCATCCACCATCACTTCCGCATCGATGATGGAGAGGTCCGAGACCTGGAAAAGCAAGCTGCCGGCCTGATTCTGAACGCCTGGCACCACATTTTCACCCACGTGAACCGGCAGGTCCGTCACCACTCCCTGGTAAGGAG
>JBOGKI010000805.1:0-1887 GCA_050745605.1 Terriglobia bacterium
GTTTCCCCATCCGTTGATGAATATCGACTCCACAGGCCCGAAACTTGAGGGGATGATGCGGGTGAAGGGATGACGGCGAATCGCAGACGATCCATTAGCATTCAGCAAGTACGTGCAGACCGGTAAAGCGGGCGGCGCGCGGCCCCTGGCGACGCTTCGCTTCGCGTCGGGTATTCGAAATACGTGACACCCCCGCCGGGTCAGTATCATGCTGGGCCCTTGGGCTTCGCTCAGGTTATACTCCGCGAAGGGTCCGTCCTGGACCGAAGCGATCAGGCAAAAGCAGATTCTTCGCTGCGCCCAGAATGACACGACGTCCTGCATGCCACCCTCCTCGGTCACGCGGCGCCGGATGACGCACACCGGGGAATCGCGAAGCGCTTACGGCTGGACTTCGGCGTGATGCCGGACGTCAATACCCTCAATCAGGAAGAGCACATCTTCAGCGATGTTGGTGGCATGGTCGGCGATGCGCTCCAGATTGCGCGCCACAAACATCATGCTGAGACACTGCGGGATCAGGCTGGGGTTTTCCTGCATGTAGCGGATCATCTGGCGGTAGATGGTGTCCCGCCAATCATCCACTTCGTCGTCGGAGGTGAGAACGCTGCGGGCCAGGTCGGATTCCTTCTTCACGAAGGAGTCCAGAGCCTTGCGAACCATCGATTCGACGAGCGTTGCCATTCGCGGGATGTCCACGGAAGCGGCCACCGTGGGCTCGTGGATGAGGTCGAGCGCCCGTTCGACGATGTTGACGGCGAGATCGCCCATGCGCTCGAGATCGTTGTTAATTTTGATCGCCGACGTCAAAAACCGCAGGTCCTTGGCCACCGGCTGTTCCAGGGCTAGCAGCGCGATCGCCAGGTCGTCAATTTCGATTTCCATCTGATTGATACGGGACTCATTGTTCAGCACCTGCTGCGCAAGGTCCTCATCGCGCTCCACCAGGGCATGGACGCTGCGGTAAATTGCCGATTCCACAAGGCCGCTCATCTGCAGCAGCATTTTGCGGAGGTCATCCAGTTGTTCTTCGAAATGACGCAAGCCCGTTCCCTCCGAGGGAGAACCCGATTGGGGAGCGCAAGGCAAGCTTCTGCGCCCCCTCACTTAGAATTGCCAATTATCGTGATACCAATGGTTGCAGCGGGGCAGCCGCCGAGCGCCGCTACAGAAAAAGAGAGTGTTCTTATGAGTCCGGGCGCCACCTATCCAAAGCGGCCCGTAATGTAGTCCTCTGTTTCCTTGCGCGCCGGCGTTTTGAACAGAAGGCGCGTTTCATTAAACTCTATCAGCCTGCCCAATAAAAAGAAACCCGTGACCGCGGAGACCCGGGCCGCCTGCTGCATGTTGTGAGTTACGATCACTATCGTACAGTTGTCCTTCAGCGTCAAGAGAAGTTCCTCAATCTTGGCGGTGGCGATCGGGTCGAGCGCGGAGCAGGGCTCGTCCAACAGCAGCACCTCCGGATTCACGGCCAAGGCACGGGCAATACAAAGGCGTTGCTGCTGGCCTCCGGACAAGGCGTACGCCGACTTGTGAAGAGAATCCTTAACTTCGTCCCAGAGCACGGCCCGGCGCAAGCTCTTTTCCACTGCTTCTGCCAGGGTCAACCCATGGGGCAGACCGTTGATCCTGAGGCCGTAGGCGACGTTATCGAATATGGTTTTGGGGAACGGATTGGGTTTTTGAAACACCATCCCCACGCGGCGGCGCAGCGCCACCAAATCCATGGCCTGAATGTCCGTGCCATCCAGCAGGATCTGCCCCTCCATCCGGGCGTGACGCACGGTTTCCGACAAGCGATTCAGGGTGCGAAGAAAGGTTGATTTCCCACAGCCAGAAGGACCGATCAGCGCCGTGATGGTCTTTTCCGGGATGGATAGTGAG
>JBOGKI010000806.1:0-1884 GCA_050745605.1 Terriglobia bacterium
CTGACGACGGGAATGCCCGCCTGGCGAGCAGCGACACAGATCACGCCGCGCGCGTGGCCCATGAGGATGGCCGTGCGCGGATAAAGGGCGTGGCTGTAAACCTCCTCAAGGCAAAGCAGGCGGGGAGAAAATTCCCGCGCCAGCAACCGGACCTCGTCAAAAAGCAACCCCAGCCGCTCCGCGAGGTCGCGGGCCTTGCTGCGCGGCAGGCGAATGACACCGGCTTCACAGAGCGTGAAAGCTCCTTCCGCGGCATCAATCACTCCATAGCCCGTGATGTTCAAGCCCGGATCGATGCCGAGAATCCGCATCGCCGCTGGCCTGCCGGCCTTCATTTTTCGTGTCGCTTGACTGGCCACTCGTCACTTGTCTCTGTTCTTGAGTTCTTTCGCTACGCTCGGGATGACAGGATCGTGATGGTATCAATCACTCCGATCACCGCCATATCAATCGGGGCCTGAACCCGGCCGACGCTGGTCATGGCGCTCCAGCCTTCAGTGACGATCAGGACGCGATCTCCCACGCCCGCGTCCACCGCATCCAGAGCCAGCACAGCGTCACCGCGATCCGTTCCATCCAGGTTCAGCGGCTGGACGATCAGAACCTTGCGGCCCTCGTGGCTGGGCGCCTTTTGCGTTGCAACAATGTCCCCGACGACTTTGCCAATCAGCATAAGCAGCCTTCAGCGGTTAGCTTTTATGAACTTCATCCACAATGGCGATGATCGTCACCTCGGTCGGCACTTCTTCAGGAGACCAGGGGAAGCTTGCCTCGCGCCCTCGGCAACAATAAACGATTTCGCCGGCGCCCGCGCCAATGCTGTCGAGCGCTACCAGCTTGGCGCCCTGGTCCTGAAGTTCCGTGTTGACGGGTTGAACGATCAAGATCTTCTTCCCGGTGAGCGACGGGTTCTTGATAGTGGAGACGACATTGCCCACAACCTTAGCGAGAAACATGCGATTGGCCTTACTCCACCCTTTCTCCGCCCCATGGACGATTATAGGATTATCGCGACACCGCCTGATGTAGCGCCGCCGTCTCGGCGGCTGTAGGGGCGGGGCTTGCCCCGCCCAGGGCGCCCCTACAAACCGGCAAGATGCCGACGCGACAAAGGCCGGAGTTCAGCCCCTCTTCTTCTGCATGCTGATGGTGTCCACAATGCCCACGATAGCCGTATCCACCGGCGTGTCCTTGCAGGTTGAGGCCATGCGCGCCGAGCTTCCCTGGACCAGGATCACCGTCTCCTGATAACCGGCATCAACCGTATCCACCGCGACGAGGTAGCTGGATCTTCCCAGCGTCGGTTCCGCCGCCGAAGCGCCGTGCTTTTCAACTTCTTCAGGCGCGAGCGGAGCGACAATCAAGAGTTTTTTCCCTTCAAGGCGAGGGTCCTTGCGGGTGGCGACGACCGTGCCGATGACTTTTGCAAGCAGCATAAGCGTTATAGGGGTGAGCCTTGTGTCCGCCTGCGCAGGCGGGTGGCGCACACGTCGCGCTTCTGGCGATGGGTGCGACCGAAACTTGGTCAAGAGAAACGCCGAATCGCAGACGCATGCGGCCTGGACGCGGTCCCTGCGCAATGCCTCGCGGTTCCGCAAATAATCGCTAGTCCGCGCTGGACTTTCCGATGGGCAACTTGTCCTCCAGGCTCGGATGTGGCCGGGGGATCACATGGACAGCGATCAATTCGCCCACGCGCCGCGCCGCCGCTGCGCCGGCATCCGTCGCCGCTTTCACCGCCGCCACGTCGCCGCGAACCAGCGCCGTGACGTAGCCCGAGCCAATTTTTTCCCAGCCCACAAGCGTGACCTTGGCCGCTTTCACCATCGCGTCCGAGGCTTCAATCATCGCCACCAGTCCGCGGGTCTCAATCATTCCCAGAGC
>JBOGKI010000807.1:0-1882 GCA_050745605.1 Terriglobia bacterium
GTCTGTGACCGCCGCTGTTGATTCCACATCGTTTTCGGCGCTCATAGAGCGCCGCTACAGCAAACTGTACTACTACCCAAAAATGCTCTTGATTTTCATGCAGTAACCATGTATTATTAATCGTTACGTTACTCATCAATCCGTTTCGCTCGGCCGCACTTGCCCCCCTCGCACGGCCCAATAGGAATCCATCGATGTTGTATCGGTTGACGCAGTCCAGCCGGCGTAGGGCAAACTTCCGTCTCTCAGGAAGCCTGCCGCTTGTCCGGTACCCTGGCGAGAAGCCGCAGGCCTCCTTCAAGCTGAAGTTGTGCGCTACCGGACTGTCTCAGCCGCGAAAAAAATAGAGATGTTATTTTTGCAAAACGAAGCGGAGAAGTTATTGAAAACAAAGGATCGGCATTCCAAAAATGCGAAAAACGAACCGGAAAACAGCCACTTAAGCGGAAAAAGCTGAGCGTCTAACTGATTGAAAACACGGGGTGGGATGTTTGATTCGAAAAAACGAACCGGAAAGGAAGCGGAGGCGCGCGCCCTGCCGCGGTGCATTACCATCCGATGGCCCATCGCCTCAGTAAAACACTCCGGCGTAATTGGTCTGATTTTGCGGGGCGGAGGTACAATCGGTTGGATTCGTGGCGTATCCACACGTCCAACCATTGAAGTCGCTGAGCGTGTAAACACCCGTCAAGGGCTCGACCAGAACCTGATAGGTTCCAGGCGGAACTCCCACGAGCTTGTAGCTGCCGTCCGGGCTGGACAGGCCATCCACCACGGCGGCTCCAGAACTCTGGTTCACCGCTACCACGTGAGCCGCGTAGAGGCCGTCGCCATTCAACGAAACCTGGCCCGCGATGCTTCCCGTCACGGCGGCGAAGTTCCCGGCGGGATAAAGGTAGGCGATGCCAGCCACATCATCCGTGGACAGCGTACGCGTCTGGCCGATGCCGCTGTCGCCAAAGGGATACATGACGGCGTGGGCGATTCCATCATGTTCGAGGCCGAGCAGATGGCCCACTTCATGAGTGGCAATCGATTGAAGGTCGTAATGGCCGGGAAGCGACGGCGTCGATGTGGAGAATTGATATTGAGGATTAAAGGCAATGTCCGCGTCGATGATCTGCGAGGGCGATGCCGTCTGGAGCGGAGTCGATCCGCAATTGTAGGTGGAAGGCACCGGTCCGAAGACCGACGTCACGGTGGTGGTGGCGATTGTTCCTGTGGCGAAGTCAACCGAGGAAGAAGGTACGAAGGTGATCAGGTTAGTACAATCAGTCTGGTCCGGATCGGTCTTGGCTGAGTTCGGACCTTGGCGCACGCTCAAGGTGGTGACGGATTGGCCCTTCAACTGCGCGCCTTGCCAGGCGGCAAAGGCGTTGGCAAGGGCGGTTGCCACCGGCAAGGGGTTGGCGCCGGAAGTGTCATCGACGTTCGTTCCTAGTGTTGGGTTCAGGCTCCAGCTAACTTTGCCGCCCGGCCACCTTGAGGCCGTCGCCGTGCCATTCACGTTGTGCTGGAACGTGGTATACGCAAACATCAGGAAGCTTGCGAAGAGTCCCGTCAGGATCACCGCTGTCGTGCTAAGTTTTCGTAGCATTGTCAACCTCGAGTTCATATCATTGTCATTCAGCAACCACATTGAGGAGAGCGCCATTCAATCGGCTCCCTGCCCCAAGATTGCTCACGGCCACAAATTTCGCTCTGGCGCCGCGAACATCAAGCGCGGTCCAGCGAATCCGCCAGCCGTTTTTCACGCGGCAAGCGTCTCCGGCCAGGGTGCTTCCTGCGGGGATCACCAAATCAGAATTTGGGAAAGCGGTTCCGATGGTACGCGCTTCAACCGCTCGGCTTGGGGTGGCGCGGCCGTCTCGGCCGCTGGAAC
>JBOGKI010000808.1:0-1881 GCA_050745605.1 Terriglobia bacterium
GGGTCACTGTGTGCTGAGGCGGGGACAAGGCTGCCGCCCCTTTCCCCCGCACCCCTTTCTCCGCAAGCGGTGTCCTGCCTTCGCTTCGGTCCGGACACCAAAATTTCCTCTGTCAAGGCAAAATAGAAAGTTCCTGTTCTGAGCAAAGTAAGAAGTTCCGCTTTTCTCCTTTTCGCGGCTGACGCAAGGAGCCCGTAGGGCGACTGGAGTTAGCCGCGAAAAAACGGCGCTGCCCCTACCCCCTGGCCGGGGTGGTGCTCTCTCCCCTGACGATCGCCCACAAGGGTGGACTCTGATGCAGGTTAAAATCTTTCATCCAGTTGCGGGATGCCTTGGGTCGAAGCTTACGCGCTTGCACCGGCGAGGGCGAGGTCGTCACCGGGGGCCGGGGCTGGCATTCCGCGACGCTCAGATAGTGTTGTCGAAACTTCACCGCCAGGCTCCCATCCAGCCGCTGCTCCACCCGCACCCGACCGCCTCGCAACCCCGGCCGGATGTCCCGGCGCGCCAACTGATCAACCCTCCCCTGATAGCGGATCGTGTAGTCGTGGGTTACCACCCGCTCTTCCACCTGGCTGAGGATCGCCGCCCAGTCGTGTTCCGCGCGCAAGGGCCGATACGCGTCCGAGGGGCTGGCCCGCCACCACCGTGAAACGCTGGTTCCACTCGGCCAAGTATGCGCCTTCCAGATAGGCGTTGGCTTCCTCGAGGCTACAGGCCTGGGCGATCCTGAGCCCCTTCACCAGCCGGTCCTGGGCGGTCCCGAAGAAGCGCTCGATGCGACCCTTGGCCTGCGGCGAGTGCGCCGCGATCCACCCGATCCCCAGCTCGCGCAGCGCCCGTCCGATCTGCGTCAGCTCTTCCGGGACCGCTTCGTCAGCGGCTTCCGGCGGTGGCGCATGCACCGTAAACAGGCTGCTCTTATCGGTGTAAAACTCCACCGGCCGGCCCAGCGCTCCAGGTATCCCCCCAGCACGCGCAGGTTCTCTTCCGTGGTGTCGTGCCGCGCCAACCGCCCGTAGGCTACACTGCTAGCGTCGTCGATCATCGCCACCAAGTACAGCTTCGGCCCGCGCCCTTCCAGCCAATCGTGCTCCGAGGTGTCCCCTTGCACCAACTCGCCCCGACAACTCCGGCGTGGCCGCCACACGTGCACCTCCTCCACCTTCCGCCGCTTCCCCCGCCGCAGCCCCGCCGCGATCAGCCAGCGTCGCAGCGTCTCCTTGCTCACCTCTACGCCGTGGTTCGTCGCCAAGTACTCGCAGGCCAGGGTGGGCCCAAAGTCGCGGTACTGGGCCTGCACCAGTTTCAGCACCTGGCGGCGCCAGCGCTCCGGCAAGCGCCGCTTCGACGGCCGTCCCCGCAGCCCATGCACCACCCCCGGTCGCCTTCTTGCTTCACCCGCACCAGCAGCTTTCTCACCCATCGATCCGTGACCCGCAACTGCTGGGCCGCTGCCCGCTGCGTCAAATGCCCACCCTGAACCTCATGCAAGACCTTCAGCCGGTCCCGCTCTTTCGTACTCAACATCAGCATCTCCTGTTCGCTCATCCGGTCAGTGTGCCGGTTTCGAACAGGAACTTTCTACTTTGCTACAACAGGAACTTCTCACGTTGCTGCGACACACCAAAATTTCCTCTTGACAATGCAAAGCTTCCGTCTTAGCATGAGAAATTGCTCTGCAAGGGAAATACCTCACAGAGCGGGCGGCGAGAGAACCCGCGAGGGTGAAGCGTCGCCTGACCCACCCCTTCTTGGGGGCTCCGGATGACTGGAGTAAAGAAGCTCTTTGACAATTGAGTTGAGCATGCCACGTCAATGGGATTTCAGACTTTGGATTTGAAATTTGAAATCTGAGATTTGAGATCCTAAGCTGAGCGA
>JBOGKI010000809.1:0-1874 GCA_050745605.1 Terriglobia bacterium
GGGCTGGGACGTCCATGATTTCTTGTGAGGAGTCGGATGTCATGAATCGAATGACCAGAAACGGCTTCCGCTGTTTCTATGTTCCGGCCATGCGAGTTCGCCATTTTGTCCCATCAAGCCGTTTGACGACCGAGTGGGTGTCGAGAAGGTACTATGCCGACGGTCTTTCTCAAAGGTACATGGACCGTGGGTTGTTGAAGAAGGCATTCTTGTTAGGGTTGGCGCCGCTTAAACTCGCCAGGGCCCTGACCCTCCGTGCGGTTGTGCCTCGGGACCGGCGACTACTTTACAGGTGTAAAATCATGTATCACGCCGGATTTATTGTAGGTTTTCTCAGGGTCGCTTAGAGATGCCCGGTCGTTTTTTCTGCTGAGGCGTGAGTAAGAGAGCTGGAAGCCCGGTCCGGGGCCGCGTCATGCTCGTGGGGCGGCGCTTGTACCCAGTTGAAAGGGCACGGTCGCGGTTGGTGATCCCCCCATCCACTGTGGGCGGTGGATTTTCTGCACTGAGTCCGACTTTCGTCGTGGAAATTTGAACTCATCCCAACCCCAACGCGCTTAAAATGCGCTGTTTCCGGCCCCACCGTTTCGTGATGAAGGGCTGCATGTGCCAAGCGACATCGTGCGCGCTCCTGGCGGTCTTCCTGAAGGCTATCGCGTGCCCCCCGAAGGACTTGGTTAATTCCCAACGAGGGTCCACCCGCATAAAATCCTTCAAAATGGCCACAGAGCGCATTTCGACGTCATCCAATAATACAATTCCTCCCTGCTTCAATTTGTCCGCTGTATAAAACCAATCAATAGCAGGCCAAGGAAAAGCGTGCTTGCCGTCGATGAGCACCAGATCCAAGCCTTGAATGGGTGAACGAGGCAAATACTGATCGGATGACTCGCAAACGAACTCCACAGTTCCCAATGGTATCTGATTCTTGTTCGCGTAGTCCTTTATGGCCGAGATTTCACTTTCGTTGGGAGTTATGACAGTATGAGAGGCCATCCGAAGCGCGAAGACCAGTGTCGAAATCCCAGATCCCGTTTCAAGAGTCTTGCTTTGCTTTGAAATCGAGTCGTAGATAAACTTGGCGGTCTCCTCGCTGATGCCATAACACGCGGGCAACTTCTTAGCGACACCCTCTAAGGCACGACCCCGTAGGATGGTCTCGCTGGCGGAGATCGGACACTTGGTTTCGGTTTCTCCCCTATGAAATTCTGGCCGTTCGGCAAAGATCCTCTCAAGTGTGGCAGTGCTCATGGCAGTTCCCGTTTCTCCGTGCGCCGGTAGATTGAAAGTCCGAAAGCACGCTTCAGAGCGCGCTCATTTGTTTGATTGGCCTATTAGAATAGGCGATATCCGCCGTGCTTCACAAGCCCAAACGCTTGCCGCTGTTCCTTGCGGAGCACCTGGCGGGCGCTGGGTGGCGGTACGCCAGCCGAAAACGCCCGCGCCGCAACTGCCCGCCCTTGCCTGTCATTTTGAGTTGCATCTGCATGGCAGCAGTTATAAGATACCTGCCGCGATACCGCCAACAAATTCCGGGACTGCCTCTGACCATGGTCGAGTCTGCGCTCAATAGATTTGAGCCTCTCCTCTCCATTCTCTGTTGCCCCTACCCCAAAGCCCCGCTCACTCTAATGACGCGGAGCGAGTTGGAGAAGTCTGTATCAGGAACGGTGCAGCAGCGTAATGTGGGTGGTATCATCGGCGCGGTGAGTTCCAAAGTCTCAGGCAACGCATATCCCATTTTCGGCTCTGTCGTAAGCTTCTTAAAGGAAGATACGCTAAAGCTATCGATCAGTAGCGCGACCGGCCCCGTTCCAGAGCCTTTACCTGATTCATCGATAAAACGGCAAGTGAAAAAATGGTATGACGAATTT
>JBOGKI010000810.1:0-1871 GCA_050745605.1 Terriglobia bacterium
TCACCTTCCACCCCGCCCTTCTCGTGTCCTTCACCCGGCGTGCGGAACTCCGACTCGAATCCCCAATGCGAACGAAAAGCGATGAATCGCGCCGTCTCCTCCCGTTGATGCCCCCGCAAGATTTTCTTTACGGCGCTCTTCAGGTTGTCGTAGCGCGGCACGCGGAACACGCCGCCAAAATAGGCGGACGCCAGTTCGTGAGCTTCCAGGAACGCTTGCTGGTTGGCGTGCGGGTAGGCCCGATGAAACGCGCCCCCGCTCGCCATGCTGCGTAAACAGAACAGGTTCATCTTGCGCGCTTCGCCGTCGAACTCCGCCCAGCCTTCATACCAGTCCACCTGGGCCTCGCCACCCCATGTGTACGACCGCGGCACGAAGGTTTCCTGCCCCAGCAAACCCATTGCCGCCTTTCTTTGGCGCACGTACTGGCGCACCGTCGATTCGGCTGCGTCTACCTCCGGCATCTCATGCCGCAATCGATTCCAGATGCGGCGCGCTGTGTGCCGCTGCTTGCGCGGAGCCTTGCGACCGCTTTCCAGAATCCCATCGATAAACGGGATCGCCCTCGCCAGTTTCGGCCGTTCCCGCTCCGGGATCCTCCGATCCGCCGGCAGGGCCCTCGCCAGCGCCTTACGCACTTCCCGCCGATGCACCCCCAACTTCCGGGCCACCGCGCGGATCGTTCCGGCGCCATGTTCGTACTCCCGCCGGATCTGCTCGTATAGTTCCACTTTGACTCTCCTGTTCTCCAAATCCGTGTCTCCTTCCGGGCGCTCAAGCCCAAAACAAGATACACGGTTTATGGTTTACAGGCGGGGCCAGATCAGAGTATCGAAAGGGGCCAATTCAGAGTAGCGAAATCATGCTTTCGAGTAAACTCCCGCTAGCGGGGATTCAGCCCGCGGAAACACCATCCGCCTGGATACCTGTGCCGGTAAGATCCAATTCAAGTGGGTGCCAGATGCGGAGGGGAGCAGTCTGGGGCGGATGCCATTGTTCATTGAGTTTTTGAAGACCAGCGGGCTGTTGGAAGATGGGGTGGAAGATTGCCCGCTCCAATGCAGGAGCCCGAACGCGCCGCGCAAGCGGGAGGTGCTGGAGACGATTTTGTTATGGGTGCTGGCGGGGCACAGCATATTCTCATCGAAGAATGAGCCTGGAGGCGGGAGCGTAGCGACCGGCCGCCGGGACTCCTTTCTGAATAGATTTTGAGGCCGACCAGCGGGAGGCAGTGACGGCGTCCCCGGTCCGGTGTTTTTGTTTTTCCTTCATGGAATGATTTTGTTTTTATTTTGTTTTTTTGTTTTGCCTTATTTTTGTATTTAGGAATTAAACTTTAAACGCTGAAACTCAATTCCACCCGTTGCCTCCCGCTGCCGGCCCACGGGAGGCGCGCGCGGGCTTCTCTCACGCGGTCTTCTTTCCTTCGAAGCCGGCGAATAACTTTTCCTTGGCTTGTTGCATTTCCGCCGCGGCCGCGGTATCGGTCTGCGCCTTCGCCCGCCGCTCCCGATCCTGGATCGTCACGCCGCCCTTGAGGTATTTCGCCAGGTCCGGCAACTGCCGCGGGATTTCCCACGGCGTCGCATACCACCGGTACATCCGCTTCACTTTGCCCTTGGCGTTGGCCACCTCCTCGGGTACGCCGCACGGCCGGTGGAAGTTCAAGTAGGGATTCAAGCAGCGCTCGTAGAAAGCTTCGATCTCCTCGGCGTGCGGCGCCGTGATATGACGGTAGCCCATGTGCTTTCTCACCACCGCTCCGTTCTTGCTCTCCACCAGCCCATTGTCGTTGCTGCGCCGCGGCCGCGATTTGGTCCGCTCGATCAACAATTTGTTCAGCAGCTCGGCCACCGTGTGGTTGATGAACT
>JBOGKI010000811.1:0-1860 GCA_050745605.1 Terriglobia bacterium
CCGCCGCTACAGCAAACTGACCCACTACCGGCCGTTGGCGTTCTTTGACGGTTGGGACGGGGTTATGGCATACTTTCATAAGATAGGGAGATCGCGATTGATGACAGGCAAGCTGGCACGGCACTTCGGGCTGATAGCGGCTCTTTTGGTTTTCACGGCATCGGGATTGACGGGCTTCCCAGCCCCGGCCTCCAGCGCGCAGGACTCTACTCCCACCGGGACGGCTGGAAAGGCCGCGCCGGAGCCGGACCATGCCGGGTCTTATTACCATTTCATGCTGGCGCGCCGCTATCAGGAACTCGCCGGAATTTACAACCGCGCTGATTTCGTGGACAAGGCTGTTCACGAATACCAGGAGGCCATTGCCGACGACCCCGATTCGCAATTCCTGAAAGTTGAGCTGGCCAAGCTTTACTGGCGCGCGAGCCGGGTGAGCGATGCGGTGAGGGAAGCTCAGGAAGTGCTGAATACCAATCCCACCAACCTCGAAGCGCACAAACTGCTCGGCAACATCTACTTGCGGGACCTAGGTGATGATCAAGCCGCCACCAAAACGCAGCAAAGCCTGAAGAAAGCGATTGAACAGTATGAGATCATCACCCGTCTGGATCCCAAAGATGTGAATTCCGAAGTCTTGCTGGGCCGTCTTTATGGTCTTAATAAGCAGCCGGCGAAATCCGAAGAGGTTTTTAAGAAAGCCCTGGCATCCCAGCCCGAGTCGCACGGCGCGGCGACTTATCTGGCGCGGCTTTACATGGACCACGGTCAATACGGCCACGCCCTCGAGGTGCTGAAGAAGATTCCGCCTAGCCAGCTTGACCTGGACAGCCTGGCCATGATGGGGCAGGCCTATGCGGAGCTTCAGCAATACAGCGATGCGACGAAGAGTTATCGCGGCGCGCTGGATCAGGACCCCACCAATCGGGATTTGCGCCGCGCCTACGCGGACGCGCTGATGCATTCCGGGAAGACGGATGAGGCCCGAACCCAATTCCAGCAGTTGGTGCGGGACAATCCGCAGGACAGCGTTTCCTACCTCCGGCTGGCCCAGATTGACCAGACGCAAGGCCATTTCGATGACGCCAAAAAGGAGCTTGATAAGGCCAAGACACTGGCTCCGGACGATCTGGAGATCGCCTATCAGCAGGCCATTTACGACGATGCCGCGGGGAATGACGCTGGAGCCATTCAGATTCTTCAAGGCCTGTTAAAGAAAAATGGCGGCGCTCGAGCGGCGAGTACGGAGGCGGAAAATAACAATAAGGCCATCCTGCTGGAGCGTCTCGGCCTGATTTACCGCACCCAGGAAAAATACGATCAGGCTATGGCGGAGTTTGAGAAGATCGTGGCTTTGGGCCCCAGCCAGGCGCCGCGCGGTGAAAGCCTGGTGATCGAAACCCTGCGCCTGGAAAAGAATTCGAAAAAGGCGATGGAGGAAGCGAACCGCGCCGTCAAACAGTATCCGAAGGACCGTCCCCTGACCATGCTGCGCGCTTCGCTGCTGGGCGAGCAGGGGCACGTGGATGAAGCCATCAGCGTGCTGCAAGGGCTGTTGAACAACTCCTCCGGCGATTCCGGCGTAAAGCTGGCCATGGCGCAGGTGTACATCACCGCGAAACAGTACGATCGGGCGCAGTCAACAGTTGAGGACTTGCTCAAGCAGAAAACCGATCCCTCCAACCAGGAATACGCAGAGTTCCTGCTGGGTTCGATTTACGAGCGGCAGAAGAACGTTGATGCCGCCGAACAACAGTTTCGCAAGATTCTGGCGACGGACCCGCTGAATTCCGAGGCCGCGAACTACCTGGGGTATATCCTGGCGGACCGGGGCATTGACCTGGATGAATCGGTGAAATACAT
>JBOGKI010000812.1:0-1857 GCA_050745605.1 Terriglobia bacterium
GTCTATGACCGCCGTTCTCGACTTCTCGGAACCTTCGGCGGTCATAGACCGCCGCTCCAGCGCGATTGCGATCCGCCATGCGCATCATTTTCTGTGGCACTCCTCAGTTCGCGGTCCCCACCCTCGAGCGGTTGATCGAAGAGAAATTCGAAATTGACATGGTGGTGACAAACCCCGACCTGCCGCAGGGCCGCGGCTACCGGACGAAACCGTCTCCGGTGAAGCAGGCCGCACTGAAGGGGGGGCTCAACCTTTTCCAACCGGCTAAACTTAAGGATCCATCGGTTCAAGAGGTCATCACCAGCGCGACGCCGGAGGCCATCATCGTCGTCGCCTACGGCCACATCATTCCTCCCTGGATGATTGACCTTCCAGCCCTCGGCGCCATCAACCTTCACGCATCGCTCCTGCCCAAGTACCGCGGCGCCGCCCCGATTGCGTGGGCCATTGTTCGGGGCGAGAGCGTCACTGGCGTGACCACGATGAAGATCGATCGGGGCCTGGACACGGGACCGATCTTCCTGCAAGAGGAGACCTCAATCCATCCCGAGGACAGCTCGGAGACGCTTTTCGAGCGGCTCAGCCTTATGGGCGCCGGGCTGATGGTGAAAACGCTGAGGCGGCTTGAATCCGGAGACATCGACCCGGCGCCCCAGGATGACCGCCTGGCAACTTACGCTCCCATCATCAAGAAGGACGATGCGCGAATTGACTGGAATCGCCCGGCGGAAGAGATTGGCCGGCTGGTGCGTGGAATGAGACCCTGGCCCACCGCCTTCACTACGTTTCGTGGGCGGGGGCTGCAAATCTGGTCAGCGGCTCCGGTTGAAGCGGTAGCGGGCCGGCCCGGAGCACCCGGCGGCTTGCGGGTGGAACGCAAGCGGCTACTCGTAGCGTGCGGGAATTCGTCCTGTCTCGAAATCCTGGAAGTTCAGCTTGAGGGGCGTAAGCGCATCCGAGCGGCGGAATTTCTGAACGGCGTACGGCTTGGCGCGGATGAAAAGCTGGGAGAATCGTAAACCCGTGGCGAGCGGCGGAACCATGAAAGAGCCGGAAAAGGAGCTACCGCATTTCCTCGATGGAACGCCACGGAGACAGCGAGAGTGGTGATATGCTGTTTTCTATTTCTGGGTTTCGAGCCGCCGCTACGGCCCCGGAAACGCCCTGTTATGGCGGCGCTCGGAGCCTGCCCTGCAAGGGACCGCTGGCCTTTCGGCGCTCCCCGCCGCGCAGTGGGGCAGGCTCCGAGCGACGCTACAGAGAAATAGGAGGTCATTTATGAGGCTCATGAATCTTGATATCCGTCGCATCGCTCACGACACATTCCGCATCGCCGGATCAAAAGTGGTTTACATCGATCCCTTCAAGGTGACGGACCGCGATCCAGCGGAAATTCTGCTTTTCACTCACGAGCATTTCGATCATTTCAACCCCGAAGATTTTGAGAAGGTTCACACTCCGCAGACCACCATCGTGGCCAGCGTGCGGTGCAAGGACGGGCTGAAAAACATCAAGGCCAAAGCCACCCATTTCCTCGATCCCGGCCAGAAGACCACCGTGGATGGAGTCGAAATCGAGGCAGTTCCCGCTTACAACATCAACAAATTTCGCGAGCCGGGCCAGCCCTTTCACCCCAAGGGAGGCGGCGGCTGCGGCTACGTCATCCAGATGAATGGCACAAAGGTCTATCACGCGGGCGACACTGACTGTATCCCGGAGATGAGTTCCATCCACTGTGATATTGCGCTGCTCCCAGTCTCCGGCACTTACGTGATGACATCGGATGAAGCGGCGGAAGCGGCTCGAGCCATAAATCCCAAGATCGACCTTCCCATTCTTTAAGGGGCGATCGTCGGC
>JBOGKI010000813.1:0-1854 GCA_050745605.1 Terriglobia bacterium
GATCGAGCCCGGTCAAATTCGGTGGGCGCACGCTCACGAAGAAATCGGAAAGCAAAGGGCGACGGAGCCGCGACCCGGCGCTGGAATACCGCACCGGGGCCGCGACCACAGGATGAAGCGCCGCGGACATCTGGGACGGAGGTCCGCGCCAGCAGCTACATGTTCTTGATGGCGAAGAACGCCAACAGGCCGATGCCGAGAGGGAATGCGAGCCGGGAAACCGTGCTCGTCCATATCCATAATGGCGTGTAAATGTCCTCGCGCTTCTTAGCCCATTGCTTGTCCTTGCCGTATTTTTCAGCTTGCTGGGCCCACACCTCCTTGTCGGCCAGCCGTTCCTGGGGGGTCAAATTCACGATCCTCAATTTGTCGGTCTCTTGGATTTCCGCTTCCCTTTCGTCAACCAGCTTCTCTGCGTACTCTCTCCGCCTAGCGAAATGCACGTAGTTAGCATTGAAATATGTGCAGTACAGAGAGGCGACCAAACAAACTAAAAGGACGAGCCAACTGCCCACCAGAGCGTTGGGGTACAATACGGTTTTGTTGGGGATGCTTTTGAGGTATCCGAGGAAGGTGACGCTGAGAGCTATCGTGCCGCCGGAAAAAAGCGCGAGACTGTTGTGGAACCGCTCCAGGCCCCTGCGGTTCTCCAGCGACTCCTCATCGAGCTTCTGCCTGACTGCTTTTGTCCGCGCTCCCGCGTCCTCTATGCGCTTCCGAGCGCCGATTGGATCAAAGGGGTTGTCTCCCATCGCCTGATATTATCTCCAACGGTAGACCGTCTACTGTAAACGGCGGCGAGGTCAGGGGCGACCTGCCAGTCAGGCTCGAGCTCATCGATTGAGCGGCCTCGGCCACGCGGGTGGCGCATACGTCGCGTCCTTTTGCGATGTGTGCGGCCCGCGGTTGGGCCGTAGGACCCGAATCACAGACGCGGCATACTGCGCGGCGTCTGAGCCACCCGTCGGTTTGTTACTGTAATAGCCCGACGAACTCATCGACGGAGAGCCCGGCGAGCTTAATCAGCTTGCGCAGGGTGCCTCGGTCCAACTCCCGGTGGAGAGGAACCGACAGATTTATGTTCACGCCAGGATTTACGAGCGAAACGTGACTGCCTTTCTGCCGCACGCGCCGCTATCCCGCTCGCTCAAAGGCGCGGATGGCATCCAAGCCCGAGACGACGGGCAGCAAGGCCATCAGACCGTGACCTCAAGTACCCTCGCATTCGCCGGCAGGGATCCTGTCCGCTTCTCAACTTCCGTTTCCAGCCACAGTTGTATAGCCTCACGGATGTTGTTAATAGCCTCTGCCTCGGTTCGCCCCTGACTGACGCAACCCGGCAAGGACGGACATTCCGCTACCATCCAGCCGTCTTCTCCGGGTTCCAAAGCGATTTTGAAGGTCATTGGAATTCATCTCTCATGCGCTGCTCTTCTTTGCCGGTCCGGCCCGACAACATACACCTGCCCACCCCCGGATGCAATCGCCAGCCAAGAAAGCCGTGACGAGTGACAAGTGGCGAGTGCCAACCCGGTCAGGATTCGAAAGGATTGAGCAAGGCAAGGCCTTCGATCCAATCAAAATCCTTCGTATTGCGCGTGGCCAGCGTCAAGCCGTGGGCCAACGCCGTTCCTGCCGTCAGCGCGTCGCCCAGGGCCATCT
The DNA here is from genome assembly GCA_050745605.1 of Terriglobia bacterium. Classification (GTDB taxonomy): domain Bacteria; phylum Acidobacteriota; class Terriglobia; order UBA7540; family UBA7540; genus CALCEB01. Next base: position 1,663 of record JBOGKI010000813.1, read on the forward strand.
TCTTGCGCTGCCGCAATTCTACGGCGTGGCTGAGAACTGCGTCGGAGATGGGAAGGATTGTGGCAGCGGCAAAGAACGCCTCGAAGTGACTGCGCTCTTCTTTTGTGAGCCGCGGATAACCGAGCACCTCAACATAACTGACCGCCGAAACCGCGGGCGCGTTCTCTCGAATGAAAAGTCTCAGCTTGGAAT
>JBOGKI010000814.1:0-1854 GCA_050745605.1 Terriglobia bacterium
CTCCAGCCGAAACGGCAAGACCTTCAGTTTCGGTTAAAGAGCGACCGTGTCAAACCAGCGGCCCCTCATCTCCGGCAATGATTCAGGAACCAGTTTCGGCGGCCCGAGGGGGGCCGTACTCTCTCAACTTGTTGTGCAGCGTTCTAACCGTGATGCCAAGCATCTCAGCCGCGCGCGTTTTATTGTCGGTGAAGCGTAGAGTCTCAAGAATCAACTGGCGCTCAACTTCGGCAAGAGAAAGACCTGCCTGAATCCGGGCCACATCCTCAGAGCCGTTCCGTTTGTCTCCCCGCAGCGCCGGCGGAAGCTGCTGGGTTGTTATCACGTCGCCCGGGCAGATGATCGCAGCGCGTTCCAGGACGTTGCGGAGTTCCCGCACATTACCGGGCCACTGGTATTGAACGAACCGCTCAAGAACCGGCCCGTCCACTCCCTTAATGGAACGCTGATGCTTGCGATTTAGCTCTTGAAGAATGGTGGCAATAAGATCTTCAAGATCCTCCAGATGATCTCGCAATGGCGGCATGGAGATCCGCACGACGTTGAGCCGGTAGTAAAGATCGCTCCGCATCTGACCCGTCCGCATGGCGTCTTCCGGCTCCTTGTTGGTAGACGCCAGAACGCGCGCGTTAACCTTCATCTTCGACTTCGCGCCCAAGCGGCGGACCTTCGGGTCCTCCAGGACGCGCAGGAGTTTGACTTGGGAAGTGACCGGCATGTCACCAATTTCATCCAGAAATAACGTTCCCTCCTGGGCCAGCTCAAAGCACCCTTGCCGTGTTTCGAAAGCTCCGGTAAAGGCGCCCTTCTCGTGACCGAAGAGCTCACTTTCGAGCAATGATTCGGGGATGGCGGCGCAATTCACCGCGACAAAGGCATTGGCCCGGCGGGGACTAAGGTCGTGAATGGTGCGCGCCGCGACCTCCTTGCCGGTTCCACTCTCGCCGGTGATCAATACCGGCGCAGAAGAAGGCGCCACCATGGTAATGATCGACATCGTCTCCTGCATCTTCTTCGATTTTCCCTCGAGTCTGCCCAGCGCTCCGAGTTCATGCAGCTTACGTTGCGCGGCCTCCAGTTGCCGTTCGGTGTCGTGCCGCGCGAAACAATTTCGCAGCTCGATCTGCAGGCGCCGGAGATCCACCGGCTTCTCCAAAAAGTTCAAGGCGCCGAGCCGAGTCGCTTCCACGGCATGTTGAATGCTGCCCTGGCCGGTCAGCACCAGGAAATAGATTCCAGGGTTAAAGTCCCGAGTCTGCTTCAACAACTCCATGCCCGATAACCCCGGCATCCGTAAGTCGGAGAGAACAACAGCAGGGCTGAACGAGACAATTTTCTTCCAGCCCCGATCGCCGTCGGCGGCCACCTCAACGTGGTAGCCCCAAGCGCGCAGCAGATCATGCAAAGCGTCCCGTACGCGCTCGTCATCTTCCACGATCAGGACACGTTCTTCTTTAGACATCCTCAGGAACCCGTGTGAGTCAGTGGAATGGAAATCCGAATCCGCTGCGATTCTGAATTAGCCTTCCGCCGGGACTTGTGCCGGGGGAGTTCCGCCAAACCTTGGAACTCAAAAACTGCCTATGCCCGCTCAGCGCCCGCAGCCAGGCTTCGCTCTTCCCCAACGCATACTCCGCCCGTTTGCGTTCCGTGACGATGCCGCAAACTCCATAGATATGGGCTTTGATGTCGCGTAACACGGGCGGATCCGCTGGTCATCGCCGTTGATCGCTCGCCGGCGCTATCGGTGCGGTGCGGCCGGGTCGTTCGAGCCCCGCCTGTAACTCTCGTAAATCAATCCTAGCATAATCCTCCTAAAGGGCGTATACTAAAAACACTTGATCAGTTTTTGTG
>JBOGKI010000815.1:0-1850 GCA_050745605.1 Terriglobia bacterium
GTCATAGACCGCCGCTACAGCTAAATTTGTTCGCACCTTCGCAGTCATTAACGGGAGGTCGAGGCGTGCGTATTGGCTTAATCAGACAGTTCGGGTGGATGCTGTTCTTGGCGCTGTTGGCGCTGGCCCTGCCTCATGTGGGGTTTGGCCAGGACTATGTCCATCGCGGCGCCCCGCAACGCCAGGGCGGCGGCTGGGTCGAGGAGTTGACCTGCGACATTCCCGTGCAGCCGGGAGCACAGCTTACCGTGCGCGCGGACCAAGGCCCGCTGAGCGTTACCACCGGCACGCCGGGCCACGTGGAATGCAAGGTGTCGCTCCGGGTTTATTCCCGGGATGAGTCCCGCGCCCGCTCTCTGCTTGAGCAATTTCAGCTTACCGCCCGCCGCAATACGGATGGCGGCGTCTATCTTTCCGGACGTTCCAACTCCTCGCGGCGCCACTCGGATTCATTGAGCGCCCAGTACCAGCTTCAGGTGCCTCGCCGCTTCAACCTGGACTTGCAGACGAGCGGTGGAAGCCTGCATGTGGACAGCCTGGACGGCACGCTGCGTGGGGTAACGGCGGGGGGAGATATCCAGAGCGGCGATATCACCGGTCCCGTCCACCTGGAGACCGCCGGAGGATCCATCAAACTCGGTAACATTGGGGCGCGGGTGGATGCCCGCACGGCTGGCGGAAACGTCAACGTGGGTAACGTCAAGGGAGACGCCTACCTTGAGACCAGCGGTGGTGAGATTGTGGCGGGCATCGTGGAGGGCACGCTGCGAGCCAAAACCGCGGGCGGAGACATTGTGCTGCAAGCTGCGGCCGGGCCGGTGATCGTGGAGACGGCCGGCGGTCAAATCCGCCTGGGCCAATGTGGCGGCACCGTCCAGGCGGAGACCGCCGGCGGCAATATTCATCTGGATGGCGCGCGGGGCACGGTGAGAGTGGAAACCGCCGGGGGCAGCATCGCCCTGCTTCAGCTCATGAGCGCCGTCCAGGCGGAGACTTCAGCGGGGCGTATTCTGGCCCAGATCGACGCTAACCGTTCAACCTTCGGGCCGTCGAGCCTGTCAACTTCGGTGGGAGACGTGGATGTTTTTCTCCCGCCGGACTTGCCCTTGACCATCAACGCCGTCGTCCAGGAGGCGGCCGGGCATAAGATCTTTTCCGATTTCCCCTTGAAGATCGAAGGCAGCCGCGCCACCTTCAACATGGGAACGATTCGCGGCCAGGGTGAAATCCACGGGGGAGGCGAACCCCTGGATATCAGGACCAGTATGGGCAACATCCGGATTCGCAAGCTCAACGACCAGATCGCCGCGCAGGTGAAGTCCATCCAGGAGAACTTCTGGAGGCAGATGTCGAAAGGCTGGCTAGACGGACAGGGACAGCTCCAACTCCAGCAGATGAAGCAAATGGAGCAGCAGATGAAGGAGCAAGAGCTGCGCCTGCGCCAACAGCTTCAGGAAATGGAACGGCAGCTCGAACCGAGCCAGCCGTAGGGGCGACCCTGGTGGTCGCCCGCCATGGGGATCAATACCCAAAGCGGGCAGGCACAAGGCCCGTCCCTGCGCGACGCAGGTTGAGCGGGTCCGTAGCGGCCGGCTTCAGCCGGGCATTGATGAACCACCTGCTGAGGATTACCGATATAGTGACTTTCGCTGTAGCGGCTCTGGGAGCGCCGAAAAACCGGCGGTCGCTTCCAAGGTGAACTCCGACCGCCGCTACAACGCCAAACTGGCACACTACCGGCGGTAGGGACGACGACCATGGGCGCCTGCGGGAAGACCTCGATCTCGGTGCTGTAGCGGCGGTCTATGACCGCCGAAATTCATAACAGATCGAGTCCGGCGGTCATAGAC
>JBOGKI010000816.1:0-1843 GCA_050745605.1 Terriglobia bacterium
GTGCCATGTCATGACTCCAACTTACTTGAAGAATCAGATTGAGGTCAGCCGCAGGAACCTGGGAGTTGAAACCATTGATCTCTATTATATTCACAATCCGGAAACTCAGCTCGAGCGCGCTTCACGCGATGAGTTTTACAGATTCCTGCGCTCGGCGTTTGACGCCCTTGAGGAAGCGGTGCGCGCTGGAACGATCCGGTCCTACGGCACAGCAACCTGGAATGCCTATCGAGCTGCCCCGGATGCGGAGGACGCCATTTCCCTTGCTAAAGTCCTGCAGACTGCAAAGGAGGCAGGCGGTCGAGACCATCACTTTCGCGCCATTCAACTTCCGTTCAATTTCGCCATGCTGGAGGCTTTGGGGCAAAGCACGCAGCCGGTGGATGGCCACGTTGAACCGTTGCTGAAAATTGCCCTGCGGGAAGACCTCATGGTGTTCTCAAGCGCCAGCCTGCTGCAGGGGCAACTAGCCTCGGACCTGCCGCCGGAAATTACGCGATGGTTCGACGATCTCCAAACGGACGCGCAGCGGTCGTTGCAGTTTGTCCGCTCGACGCCGGGGATCACCAGCGCCCTGGTGGGCATGAGCCGCCCTGAGCATGTGAAAGAAAATCTGAGGACGGCTTCCGTCCCGCCGCTCGAATCGTCGAAATATTGGGCCATGTTTTCGAAAAATTGACAATTCCCCGCGTGTCGAATAAAGGCGCAATTCAGCGTCCGCGCGGCCCGCGTGGAGAATCGCTTTTCATGCCCGACCCGAGGTTGAAAGCCAAACTCGATCATGGTCTTGAGGCCATTCAACGCGCCGACTTCCCGGAAGCGATTGAAATATTTTCGGCGGTGGTGGCCGAAGATTCTGACAGCGCCGAAGCCTGGCGAAACCTTGGCCATTGCTACCTGGAAACGCGTCAACTGGATCTGGCGCTTGAGGCGTTGACGCGAGCCGTGAAGTACAATCCCCACGATGCCCTGGCCCACTATCTGTTGGGTCACGCTTACGGCTCAAGCGGTCAGCTTGAATCGGCCGCGGCGTGTTATCGCCACGCGCTCGAGATCGACCCCGCGCACGCCAAAGCTGAGGAATTCCTGATGAAGACGGAATCCCTGCTGGAGAGCCGCGAGCATTATCGCAATGCCTTGAAGCACCTCTATGCCCCCGATCCCGGCCCCGCTGATCTTAACCTCGCCCTCCGCGAATTGATCGAATCCGCCGCGATTTTTGAGGATTCTCCCGCCCATCAAAACCTGCGCGAATGCGCTCAGAAACTTTTTGAACTTAGAAGTCCGATGACGATCCCCGTGCGGGTCACGCCCGACCTGGATCTCTGGGCGCGGGCCTGCGAGCGCGGTTATCTCTGTATCGCAGCGAAGAACTGGGCGGGCGCGCGCGACGCCTACGAGGAGGCTCTGGGCTACCGTTATCAGGATAGTTTCGTCCATCATGCCCTGGGTTTCTGCTTTGTTGAACTCGCTGACACGGCAGGGGCGGTCAGCGCCTGGCTAAGATTGCTCGAGCTCGATTCCGATTACGATTTCACTCGTTTCGGCCAACTGCACCGCCGGGAATGAGCGTCTCCCAATGCTGTGTGGCGATTAATGCAGCCGGGTGTACTCGGCCTTGGCTTGCTTGAGGATGGGGATGTCGGGGTCGGCGTTTTTCCATAAAGCGAAGAAGTCCTGATAAGCCGTGCGGGCCTTTTGTAACGCCGGCGTCTCGCCGGCAGTAACCTGGGTGCCGTGCTGTAGCGGCGGCTTTACGCCGCCATTTTCGCCGTGGCGGGATAAACCCGCCTCTACCGCGTACGCCCGGCCAAGGCCGACGTGGGCCAGCGCGGCGATGGGC
>JBOGKI010000817.1:0-1842 GCA_050745605.1 Terriglobia bacterium
CAAACGCGGCGATCCCAAGACTCTAAAGCAGGATGATGTTGGTTTGAATCGAGAGGAGATTCCGATCGGCGTGAAAATCTGATTCAAGCTGTGGACCGGATCGAGGCCGGCGGCGATGGCTGGACCTTATCGTCGCCGCCATCCTTGGCCCGAAAGTTCTTTCGCGACGCCCGGGCCTCAATCAAGCTCCCGTCTTCCGAAAAATGCTGATCCGACAATAACGGCTTTACCTGCAGGTGGTTCAGACGCTTTGTCATGAACTTCTGGAGCACGTCGCCGTTCTGCGGACGATCCCGGTTCTTCGTGAATGTTGTCGCGTCCCACACAGGGTGATCGGGGGCAACGCCGACGAACCTCCGATACAAAAGGGTTGTAGTCGAGCTGCTCCATCGACTGCCGTTCCGAGCGGATGTCGTAGAATACCTGAAGCAGCAAGGCGCTCAGCAATTGCTCCGGCGGGACCGAGGGACGGCCCTCAGTCGCAGAACGCTTTCCGAAGCTGGTGGAGCTGAGATCCTTCAGAGCCGCCCCGCACCAGATCCCTGATCTGGCGCAAAGGATGCTTCGACGGCACCCGCGCCTCAGGCGACTTTTAGAGCATGATCATTTTAGGATGAAGCGTAGCCTGCGTTGACGAGATAGTTTTGGCGTTCGTCGGGTTTGAAGCTTTCGAGCAATGCGCCGGTGCGTTTCCAGCTAGCGCCGGCGGTTCGCTCCTTGGCCTTGCGCATGAGATGTTGCAGTTTGGCGACGACCTCCTGAGCCTGCCGAAGGGTCGATCGGGTTGAGGTCTGGGGAATAGGGCGGCAAGAACAGAAGCCTGGCTCCGGCAGCCCTTATGGCGCGGCGCACCGCCTGGCTCTTGTGGCTGCCAAGATTATCGAGGATGACGACGTCGCCCGGCTGCAGCGTTGGAACCAGAACCTGATTGACATAGGTCCGGAAGCTCTCGCCGTTGATTGGACCATCGAGAACCCATGGGGCCTCGATGCGATTACATCGCAAGGCGGCGAGGAAGGTCATTGTCTTCCAGTGACCGTGTGGGACCTTTGCCGCGAGCCTCTGGCCCCGTGCGCACCAGCCTCGGATGGGAGCCATGTTGGTCCTGAGCCTGTCGAAGGATGCCCCAGGTTTCGTCGATGAAGACGAGACGGGCGGGATCAATCCTCGCCTGATATTTTTTCCCGCGCGCGCGGCGACGCGCCACGCCGGGGCGATCTTGCTCGGCCGGCAGCACGCTTTTTTTTAAAGCTCATTCCTTCGCGATGGATGAAATTCCAGACCGCGCCATAGCAGACGACACCGCCGCGTTCACCGAGTTCCGCCATGCGCCTGCGCGCGGTCGCCTCGGGCTCGGTCGCGATCCGTTCGATGAGCCAGCCCCGTTCTCCGGCGAGATTGCAAACCCGATGGCCCCCCATCTTCCCACGTGCGGCGCCCCCCGTCCTCCGAAACCGCTGCGACCAGCGTACCACACTCGCCACGCTCAATCTGAAGATCGCGGCGACCGCTCGCACGCTGTCTCCAGCCGCGCCACGTTCTGCAACTCTTTCCCGAAGATCCAAGGAATAAGGTTTGGTCATCCACGCCAGCCTCCGCCCGGCCAGCAGCTTGAATCAGATTCGCAGAAAAAACGGAATCCCCCAACCGATTCAGCTAAAGGTGATCGCGCCCTAGGCTCAGGACTCATTGATTGAGATAGAAGGCGAGAGTAGCAGCGCTGCAAATGCTTGAGAAGAAGGTGTGGGCACAGCGATCGTAGCGGGTCGCGAGGCGTCGCCAATCTTTGAGCCTTGCGAACATAGTCTCGATTTTGTGGCGCTGCTTATAGAGTTCCTTGTC
>JBOGKI010000818.1:0-1835 GCA_050745605.1 Terriglobia bacterium
TTTGGAGACAGCGAGGATTAGCGGTCTTGCGGTTGCCAACCCGAGTGACGCGCAAGCCTCGGATTTAATTTTCTCGGTTTCAGATGGTGTTGATCCGGTCCCTTGCGCATGAGGTTGCTGTAAAATTCAGCGAGAGGAGAATTCACTCCAACGATGGCGGCACATCTCAACACCATGGACTTGGTTCGGGCGCTTCGGCAAACGCTTGTGAAGAGCCGCGCCGAATATGAAGACAGCCTGCGGAAAATACCACAGGGAGGCGGCCCCATCTTCATCGTGGGCGACGGTCCTGCCTACCTGACCGCACAAACCGCCGCGCTCTCCTTTGAAAATCTGGCGGGGCGCCCCTGCCTGGTGCGATCCTTCAGCGAGTTCGGCGCCTACGATCTTCCCTTGCTCCATCCCCATATGCCCGTGCTGGGGATATCGCTTTCCCGTGACACAGAATCCGCCATCGAAGCCTTTCGGGCGGCCAAACGGCAGGGCGCATGGTTGATGGTGCTGACCAACGACCCCCGCCATCCGCTCACAACGTTTGCAGATGAAGTGTTCCTGTTGCATCTGGATGGCGAGGTCCAAAACACGGCGCACACCCTGGTTTGTGCCCATGCCATGGCGGGAGGGCTGGGCCTTTATGCCGGCCTCATTTTCAAGCCGCAACAGTTGCAACGCGAACGCCTCCTTTCGCAATTGCAGGATTTGCCGGAACATCTGGATCAGGTGTTCAGCCATTCATCGAACGCGATTCGGCAGATGATTGAGGAGGTCCGGCGGCTCCATCGGATTCTGATCCTGGGGTGCGGCTTTTCACGGCCTGCTGCCGTACAGGCTGCGGTATGGATGGAGGCGGCCTTGGGTCACTGGACCCATGGCGGGAGCCCAGCCGAGTTCCCTGCTTCGATCCCGGACGGCTGCGACGAAGGCACGGGCATCATTTTTCTTTCCGGGTCTCGATCGCCGCACAAGAAGCTTATCCATGATCTTGCCGGACAGGTGGAGCGTAAAAAATGTGCTATCCTTGCCGTCACCGACGGGGGTGACCCCGAACTCATCCGCCGCGCCCGGCTTTCGCTTCTGATCCCTGCGGTTCATGAGATGGCCGGAGCGGTGCTGCAATTGGCCATCATGCAGTGGATCGACTCACTGGCCGGGCGCGAACCGCACCGGGTTACGGAAACGCTGAGCAGGACTTGACCGGAATCCGCCCTTGAGAAGGCGGAGCCGACCAGCAGGGTGGGAGCCACCGGGGTAAGTTTTTCGCCGGAGCGTTCCTTTTAACGGTTGTGTTGCAAGATATTATATTGACGACTCAGTTTATTTATGATGTATTACTAACGTGCAGATTGGAAAACGGCTCAGATCGCTTCGAATTACCAAAAGTCTCTCCCAAGGGGATATCGAACGCCGCTCTGGTCTCTTGAGGTCTTACATTTCCCGTGTCGAGGGCGGGTATACTTCACCCACTCTTCAAACTCTTGGAAAGTTTGCAGAGGCCATGGGGATGGAATCCTACCAAATCCTTTTTCCGGACCCCGGCCGCCCACGCAAGCCCAACATCAATTCGCATCCACGCCTCTCGGATTCCGCCAGGAAGCTGCTGAAGTTTTACGACGAAATGAGCAAGAACGACCGTAAACTGCTGGTCGCCGTAGCTTCCAAATTGGCAAAAGCATAGCCCGTCGCCACAAATCCCAGAGAAATCCACTCACTCAAGCCTCAGCCCATGTATTTCGCTGCGAGGCGAACCAGAGGACGGCGCTAGTGTCCTGTCCCAGCTAATTCTTGACAGTGATCTTGAGGCGCTTCTGTAGCGGCGGTCTGTGACCGCCGAACTT
>JBOGKI010000819.1:0-1833 GCA_050745605.1 Terriglobia bacterium
GTATTCGCCTCGCGGTCCCAAGGCCACGCTGGCAACCACCGGCAGCAGGCGCTCACGGAAGGCGATCTCGAGAAACTTGGTCTCCACTTTCACCGGACGCCCTACGAATCCGAGCGACTTGCCACCGTCTTTTCGGGACGCCGTAACCGGGCGCGCGCGCACCAGAGCGGCGTCCCCGCCACAAATGCCAACCGCCGCGTGGCCCTGGGCCTGAAACGCCGCAACCCACTGCTTGTTGACGATGCCGGCGAGGACCATCAACGCCACGTCGCGGGTGGCATCGTCGGTGACGCGCAGCCCCTGGTGAAATTCAACGCCCAGGCCGAGACGGGCAAGGGTCTGGGTGAGCAGTTTGCCACCGCCGTGCACCACCACCAACTCATGGCCCGATTCAAGGAGCTTCCCAACCTGACGCGCCAGGCTGTTGCGGATCGCGGGAGACTCCGCGGCGTTGCCCCCGATCTTGATCACCATTCTCATCGGAGTCCGGCGCTCTCCTCGTATCCCATCATTAAGTTCATGTTCTGAATGGCCTGGGTCGCCGCGCCCTTGCCGAGATTATCGACGGCGGAAATAATCACCAGGCGGCCCGTGGCCGCTTCCAGCACGAAACCCATGTCCGCGAAAGGCGTGTGCGCCACAGCCCGCAAGTCTGGCACTTTGCCCTCCGGGTAAAGCCGCACCAATCCAGTTTCACCGTAACGCTGCTTGAATAGATCGATGACATTGGACGTCTTCAAGCGGCGAATCAGACGCACGTGAACAGTACTCAGAATGCCGCGGGACACGGGGACCAGGTGAGGCACAAACGTCAGCACATCCTCGCCCAGCTTCAGGGCTTCAAGAATCTCAGGAAAGTGCCGATGAGCGAAAAACCCGTAAGCCCGAGAATTTTCATTGACCTCTTCGAAGAGGAGATCGTCCCGAAGCGACCTTCCCGCGCCACTTACGCCCGAGAGCGAATCGCAGATGATCCCGGCGGCATCGTCCACCCAACCCGCCTCGAGCAGCGGCGCCAAGGCCAGGATGATCGAGGTGGGATAACAGCCGGGATTCGCCACCAGGCGCGCCGTCCGGACCGCCTCAGCGTTCAGCTCCGGCAAGCCGTATACCGCTTCGGCCAGCGCCTCGGCGGCTGAATGCTCAAATCCGTACCAGCGCGGGTAGGACCCCGTGCGCTTCAAGCGAAAGGCGCCGCTCAAATCAATGACCCGGATGCCCTTCGCCAGCAGTTGCGGCACGAGGTCCAGCGAAGCCTCGTGGGGCGTCGCCAGAAACGCCACGTCGATTTCGTGGGGGTCGAGGTCTTGCAGGCGCAGCTCCGTGCACGCGGGCAGGCTCAATCCCTGAAGCAGGGGGTGACTCTGTTCGATGGGAAAGCTGCTGGCGCCCAGGCGCCCGGAAGACATCAATCGGGTCACATGCGCACACCGGTGCCGGGCCAGCCAGAGGATCAATTCCCGGCCCGCGTAACCGGTGGCGCCGAGGACGGCGACGCGCGCCGGCGGAGCCTGGGGCGGCGCCTCGCGTTCCCGCGCTTTGTGATTTTGAAAAATCGCCCGCATTCCTTCCATCACCGGGTTCAATTCAATATAGCATAATTATACATCATCAGTATAAATATTCTGTTCCATTTGTTCTGCAGGATGCGGCCCGGCGCCGGGCTCCGGCCGCCCCGGGCACCGCTTGCGAGAAGCCGCGGCACGGGCGGACTCGCGCTTGACTCCAGGACCCGTGACGATTAGACTCACCTTGGCGGAACGTTCCATGCGAAGTCTGGCAAGAGTCCTGGTAATGGTCATGATGCTGGCGCTGTTGAGCCCGGCCCTGGAC
>JBOGKI010000820.1:0-1828 GCA_050745605.1 Terriglobia bacterium
CGCTAGACTCGCCAGCCGCGGCCAAACCCGTGGAGTTCCCGGTAGTGAACCCCTGCGTCGGATGACCGCCCAGCCGGCCGCTAAACACGACACCGTTACCAGCGAGTTAGGCTCGCGAAGTCCGCTCGCGAATTGATTCCGCAACTGGCATATCCGCGCGTAGGGCGTTACGCGTCAAAGTGGCCAGAATGACGGCAAGAATGGCGCCGTTCGCATCCTTGTTCTTCGCGCCCACTACACCCGCCGATGTCTGAACCTAAATCCGGCAGTTCGCCACAGCGATGGGCGGCAGAAAGGGCGGATCGGAGGAGCTCGCTGTAAGCCAATCGCGAAAGATGAACCGCGGCAGCCAGCGCCAGCGTTGGTTGACGGTAAGCTGCTCCGCAGTATGGGCAAGCCGTTGTAATAGTTGGCTTACACCTTCCAGCGCCCGGCGGACCGGCGCCGCTTTCGCATGATGGCTGGTGATGGTGAGCGTAGTTTGGTTGCCGTGCGTGGTCTGACGACCGATGCCGTGCAACAACAGCGGCCGGCTGGTCGTGGCCTCGGTGTGCCGGTTGGGGATCGCCAGCCTCGTGAACAGACTCCACCAGTTGTAAATCAGCGCCACGATCCGGGCCGGAATCCGACAGCGCTGATGATCCTGCGTCGTGAAACCGGCCCAGCCCCACTGATTCTTCCGTTCATCGAAGACGTTCTCCGCCTCGGCCCGGTCCCGGTACAGTTGGGCGATCCCCAGCACTGCTTCTTCCAGCGGCGTTACCAGCACCGCATACTCGTACAACTCGCCGGCTCGCAGCACCTCCACGGCGCCGAACAGTTCCCCTTGCCCGCTTGCAGGGCTGTCGGCAGCCATCGCCAACGATTCCCGGATCCGGCGCCGCGGTACGATCACCCGCCGCTTCCGGCTCCCACCCGTCAATTGCAACTCGCTCGACAATCCTTGCCAACCCCCGCCCGCCGGCGCCCAGCCATCGCGTCCGAACAATTGCGCGATATGCCGTTTCACCTTCGTCGTTTGCCGGATCTTAAACAGGTAGGGCAGGCCGCGTTTCCCGCATTCCCCCAGCATGGCTTCGGTGCCCCAGGCGATGTCCCCGCGCACCAGCGTCGGCCATTGCCCGCGGGGGCGCCGGTCCAGCCACGCCCACAATCCCGGTTGCGCGTACATCGAAGCGGTCTGGTTGCCCGCCTGCACTTCCACCTCCAGCACCATCCGGATCGCCGCAATGAAATAGGTCTGGTAGACGTGCGGCGGCCGGCCCTGCTTGGTTGGGTTGTAGCCCCGCACCGCCGGCTCCTGCCCGCCGTACAACGGCTTCACCGTGCCATCCATATCCAGAATCCACGGCTCGCTCAACAACTCCTCGTAACTGGACTCCAGATGCGCGTGCAGCCACTGCGCATACGCTTCGGGTTCCCCTTTCAAAAAGGCGCGCCGCACGGCGTCTTCACTCCGCACCCGTTCCATCCCCAACAGGGACGGCAGCACGCTGTCGCTACGGACCGTCGTCACATGCGCGTACCGCTTGTGCCCCGCCAGCACGCTCAGCAAAAGGGTCCCCAGGATATCTTGCTGGGGCGGCGCATTCCCACTGCGGTAGTGCAGCGGACAGTCCTCCACCCACTGCTGCCATAAGCCGTTCGCCTTCAGAAATTCCACCAAGTACGTCACCGGAGCAAACGCCGTCACCGCCGCGTCCGCGTCCCACCGCACAAACACCTTGCCGCCGAACGTCTCCACCGCCTGGCTCCGCTCGGCCAGAGCGCCCTCCCGGCCGCTCCCTTCCACTTCACCCTCCGGGTGAGTGGGAATCAACGCCTGTTC
>JBOGKI010000821.1:0-1826 GCA_050745605.1 Terriglobia bacterium
GGTTCCATCCCCTCGCGATTGGAAGTCTCGTAAGGTCACCATGAGGGAGCAATAGTGGCCAAAGCACGTTCTGCGTGTTGTGGAGTCTCGCACTATGAAGTGACGGGCCGAAGGCCATCCCCAAGAAGGGATTGCCGCAAAGAAGCGGGCGAGCTTCTACTCATCTAGCATTCCGTTGGTTCGAACCCCTGTGCAAACATCCACTGCAAAAGGACTTACGGTCTGGATCACCTCGGCCACGTTCTCAGCCCGCAATCGAGCGGCTTTTGTGTTCAAAATCGAATTCCCCGCTTGACGCGAACTTCTCAAGCTGCGAAGATCCTACATGCGGGTCGTCAGCCGGAAGGCGATTAGAGAAGCGACCGCCAAACACGGCGAATGGGGTGCATCCCTAAACGCATGGTACAAGATAGCCAAGAACGCGGATTGGAAGAGCTTTGCGGACGTTCGGGGCTGTTGGAAAAACTCAGACCTGGCCGGGCGCTTTGTAGTGTTCAATATAAGCCACAACAGGTGCAGGCTGATTGCGACCATCAAGTACAAATGGAGAATGGTTTACATCCGAGGCATTCTGAGTCACGCTGAATACGACGAGAAGGAGTGGCAAAAATCGTGATTGCAGTATCCGAAAAATACGCGCTGGAAGTTAGCGCACCAACGCCGATCACATCCGAGCGTCAACATAAAGAGTACCTGTCCGTCTTGGACAAACTGACAAGCAAAGATGATCCAACGAGTGAAGAAGAGAAGTATGCCGAAGTCCTGATGACCTTGATTGAAGCATACGAAGAAGAGCATCATTCCATTCCTGATGCTTCCCCGGTGGAAGTCCTTCGCCTGTTGATGGATGCCAACGATCTCCGCCAAAAGGACCTAGTTCCAGTCTTTGGCTCTGAAAGCATCGTATCCGAAGTTTTGCACAAGAAACGTGACCTCAACAAAACCCACATCGAGAAATTGAGCAAACGATTCCACGTATCTCCAGCGCTGTTTTTCTAAAGTTGCAGCGTTTCCATTCGGGCGAACAAGCGCGGACCTGTCTCCTGGGTTCGCGGCTTTTCGCCGTCAAGCCGCACAGGCCGCAGACCCGCGGGTGGCGACGACATTGCACGGTATGTCGTCGCCCTGGCGGGGTGACGTCTGCCCCTGCTGTAGCGGCGCTGTCCCCAGCGCCGCCGCGCGCCGGGGGACACTGGCGCTACAGCCGCGAAACCGCGCCGCCAAGGGTTCTTGCGCAGAGTACCCGGGCTGGCGAAGACCTTGCTTCGTTCAAGGTCTGCGGTTCCTGTCGCGGCGCGAAGAAAAGCTGCAGACCATGGGAAGCAGGTCTACCCGCTTTTGGGCCGCGAACTGAACTGGCAGTCAGTGAGACTCACGGTGGCTGGCGCAGCCATCCGGTCTTGATGTCTGCGAAGATGTCAAACGCTCCACGCCTACTTTCCGTCACCTCAAATACACCGCGCCAATCTCCAGAGCTTCTTCCGGGGTTCCGAAGAAATCCCCGGACATGAACACGCACGGCTCATACTTTTCATTGCTGTACGTGTAGAAGGCCAAGGTCCATCGGTCCGGGCTGGCCATGTAACGCATCCGGCAAAGCGGCGAAGGCTCGACCGCGCCTGGCTCCTCGGCATCGATGTAACAGAAGGCTCCTTTGAATCGCACTCTTAACTGCGAAGCCTTTTCAGGCACGATTTTTGGGCTCGTATCCCAAAAGTGTAATTGGAGATTAACCACTTTTAGCAGGAATAAGTTGCGGACTGCCGATCTCACCCGCGTTCTTTGCGGCGCGCCCCCTGTGCCCGTCTTGTTGCTGGCGTTCCGCC
>JBOGKI010000822.1:0-1825 GCA_050745605.1 Terriglobia bacterium
GCGGCCGTAAATGCCTTTGATGGTCAGCATGTTGAAGACCAGCGTCCGCCAGTCGATGGACATCTCGCGCTCCGGAATGCCGAGCATCGCAATCTTGGCTCCGTGACTCATGTTCGCCAGCATGTCGCGAAACGCGGCCGGGTGGCCGGACATTTCGAGTCCCACATCGAAGCCCTCGGTCATATCCAGCTTCTTTTGGGTGCCGGCGAGCGTCCCTTCCCGGACGTCGAGCGCCACCGTGACCCCCATTTTTCTGGCGAGGTCAAGACGGTAGGGATTCACGTCCGTAATCACCACATAGCGCGCTCCCGCGTGGCGGGCTACGGCGGCTGCCATCAGACCGATGGGGCCGGCCCCGGTGATCAAAACGTCTTCGCCGAGGACCGGAAATGACAACGCCGTGTGCACGGCATTGCCGAAAGGGTCAAAAATCGCCGCCACTTCCCTATCGACGGACGGGTGATGCCGCCAGATATTGGTCATGGGCAGGGCGATGTATTCCGCAAAGGCGCCGGGCCGGTTGACGCCAACGCCTTGCGTTCGGGCGCAAAGGTGCCGCCGGCCGGCGAGGCAGTTGCGGCAACGTCCACAGACCACGTGGCCTTCGCCGCTCACCATCTCGCCCGGGTGGAAATCGACGACATTGGAGCCAGCTTCCACAATCTCTCCGGCGAACTCGTGCCCAATCACCAAAGGCACGGGAATCGTCCGCTGCGCCCAGTCGTCCCAGTTGTAAATATGGAGATCGGTGCCACAGATGCCGGTGCGATGCACCCGGATGAGCACGTCATTGATCCCAATCTCGGGGACTTCGACGTCCTCCAGCCACAATCCGGCATCCCTCTTACTCTTGACGAGTCCCTTCATTCTATCGTTCCCTCCCAGTCATCCGCAGTCTCGCTAGGCAATTCGCTGTAGCGGCGCTCGGCGCCTGTCCCGCTGCAAAGCAGGGAGCGCCGGAAAAAACGGCGGTCCCTGCCAGGGTAAACTCCGACCGCCGTTGCAGCATAGGGTTGTTGCCTCGGCAGCCGGGTCTACTTGGCTGTGTAACCGCCGTCCACCATCAGGTGGGCGCCCGTAATGTAAGAGGCTTCGTCTGAAGCCAGAAACAGCACGGCCGTTGCCACTTCGCGTACTTGCCCAATGCGGCCAAGCAGCGTCTTCTCTCCTTCGTCAGCATTGAACCGCTCATAGCTGATGCCAGCCTGCTGCATGTGCCGTTCGGAGGCTTCGGTCAGGATCGTCCCCGGGCAAACTGCATTGACGCGAATCTTGTAGGGTCCAAGGTCCATCGCCATGCAACGCGTCATCTGCAGAATGGCAGCCTTGGTGGCGCTGTAGGCGAAGAAATTGGCTTGCGCGATCCAGCTCGAGATCGATGCAAGATTCACAATCGCGCCGCCACCCTGCCGCTTCATGGCTTCCGAGGCATACCCCGTGACCATGGCGGTACCGATGACATTCACGCCAAGCGATCGCTGCCAGTCTTCGAGGCTGGCATCAAATCCCTTTAAGACAAAGGTCGCAGCGTTGTTCACGAGAATATCCACGCGGCCATACGCTTTCACCGCCTCGGCGGTGATGTTGCGCGCGTCGTCTTCATGCGAGATATCGGCCTTGATAAAAATCGCCTGGCCTCCCCGTGAGCGGATGGCGGCTTCGGCCTCAACGCCGGTCTTGGCGTTCAATTCAGCAAGCACGAGCTTGGCGCCCTCCCGCGCAAAGAGCTCGGCGGCGCCCCGGCCAATGCCGGCGCCCGCCCCCGTTACAATCGCAACTTTGTCCTGAAGTCTCATCGGAAATTCCATGCCTCTCAGTATGTGGC
>JBOGKI010000823.1:0-1825 GCA_050745605.1 Terriglobia bacterium
CTTATGTCGTCGCCTCAGGCCCCGGCCTGCTGCTTGCAAACATGCAGATCAATCTCTGCGTTGCCGGCCTGTGTGACGACGACATGAAATGCAATGTCGTCGCCACCCGCGGTGGTAATCGCAGTTGGCACATAACTCGTCCAGGATGCGCTGCTTTTCCGCACAACTCGCTTCTTGGTAGCGAGCATAAATACTCCGCAAATAATCTCTTCTCGAAGCACAACTCCTAACGTAACCCGTGTCCATACGGGTTACATTCTCAAATTGCGCGACCATCCCTCACCGGTTACATTTTAGATTGTGCGATACGCTCCTTTCCGGTACGCTGATGACTTGCCAAACCTACTGCTCCAGGATGCCAGCCAGGGGCAAATCTCAGCCAGGAGGCGAAGTCAATGAACACCCAGCTTAGCGCGGCGGCAGGCACGACGGTCCGGGCTCGAACCCGAGTCGCGGTGACGTCGGCCCTGATCGCCGCCATTCTGTTACTGATTCCCGTAACCCTTCTTCGGGCCGGCGACGATGACAGCGCGTTTCTACCTGACCAGGCGCGCAGCGCCTCAACCATTCCCGCCAATGGCGACGTGAACCCGTACGGCGTCGCCTTCGTTCCGGCAAATTTCCCGGGCGGCGGGGCTGCCTCGCCCGGTAACATCCTGGTTTCGAACTTCAACGACTCGGGCAATCTCCAGGGCACCGGCACAACGATTGTCGATATCCCGCAAGGTGGTCCGGTCCAGCCCTTCTTCCAGGGCGACGCCGGACTCGGGCTCACCACGGCGCTGAACATCTTACAGCGGGGCTTCGTGCTCGTCGGCAATTTCCCGTCTCCTGACGGCACCTGCCCGAACGCCACGCCGGGGTCGGTTCTGGTCATCGACAAGAGCGGCAACCTGGCGAGCACCATCTCCAATTCTCTGATTGCCGGCCCGTGGGATTCCGCGCTCTTCGATCAGGGGACGTCGGCGAAATATTTTGTGGCCAACGGCCTCACCGGCACGGTCGTGCGGCTCAACCTGACGGTCAGCGGGTCGGGAGTTGCGGTGCAAAGCATCACCAAGATCGCATCCGGCTATGCCCACGCGTGCGATCCTGTGACGTTTGTCGATGCTCCTACCGGATTGGTGTATGACCCCCAGCGGGATGTCCTCTTTGTCGCCTCCACTCTGGATAACAAAGTCTTTGCGGTCGGCCATGCCGCCGAGACCAACCAAGACCACGGGCGCGGCATGGTGGTCTACTCCGACAACCTTCACTTGCATGGTCCGCTGGGGATGATCCAGACTCCTAACGATCATCTGGTGGTCAGCAACAACGACGCGGTGAATTCCGATCCAACTCAGCCGAGCGAGCTTGTGGAGTTCACCAAGGGCGGCAAATTCGTTAAGGAAATCTCCGTCGATCCCGTCCAAGGCGGATCGTTTGGTCTTGCCGCCATCACTTCCGGTCAGACGGCACAGCTTGCCGCCGTCGACGACGACCAAAACGTTCTCCTGATTTGGACGTTCCACTTGCCGCGCTAAGCGCGGTACCCGGTAGCGTAGCGGGCCCTCGGGGCCGCGCGGCAAGACGCGTCACCTGTGGCGGTCGGTCTGGCGCTGACCTTATCCTCGGGTTTGCGCCGGACCGCGCCAACACTCCTTGGCCTCACCACGCCTACCGATTGGGCGCTCTCTCCGGCAAGCATGAGCATGTTCAGAACCGTGTCCCGATGAACCTTAAGGAGACGTTCGGTAGATCGCACGGAGCTTCCTTCGCAGAGATGCTGGATAACGCTCACGATCTTTTCCGGCGTCAGCTTTTTATCAGCGTAGGGGGTGAACCG
>JBOGKI010000824.1:0-1824 GCA_050745605.1 Terriglobia bacterium
ATCCTGACTCTTTTCCAGTCGAGGACGGCCATCCCGAAAAATGCACTGATAACTCTCGACCTCGAACCCTTGCTTCTGAACCTGCCGCCCCCGCTTACATCTGTCCCATGGATCCAGACGTGAAAGCGCCGGCCCCAGGTCCGTGTCCCAAGTGCGGCATGGCGCTTGAGCCATTGTTTCCGAGTGCGCCGAAATCCCGGACGGAATTCGTCTGCCCGATGCATCCTCAGATCGTCAGGCCAGAACCCGGCTCATGCCCAATCTGCGGCATGGCTCTGGAGCCGCGACTTGTCTCCCTGGAGGATGAAGAAAACCCGGAATACACCGATATGAAGCGGCGGTTCTGGGTGAGCCTGATCCTGACCATACCGGAATTGGTGGCGGGAATGGCGGGAATGCTGCCGGGCTCGCCCCTCGCACACCTACTTTCTCATCAAGCACTCGCGTGGGCAGAACTGGCGCTTGCCACTCCAGTTGTTCTTTGGGCAGGCTGGCCTTTCTTCGAGCGGGGTTGGACTTCCATCGTTAACCGAAGCCCCAACATGTTCACTCTCATTTCGATTGGCACGGGCGCGGCCTATTTTTACAGTTTGGTGGCGGCAATTCTGCCTGGCATATTTCCCGCCAGCTTCCGGGATACGTCAGGACAGGTTGAGGTCTACTTCGAAGCCGCTGCCGCCATCACGACGCTTGTGCTTCTTGGCCAGGTGCTTGAATTGCGCGCCCGCAGTAACACTTCAAGCGCCATCAAAGCGCTGCTGGGTCTGGCGCCAAAGACGGCGCGTCACGTGCGAGAGGACGGAACGGAGCGGGATGTGCCTCTTGATGAAATAAGACCGGGCGATCACCTCCGCGTCCGGCCCGGTGAGAGGGTTCCCGTAGACGGCGTGGTGATGGAGGGATCAAGCTTCGTGGATGAATCGATGGTCACGGGAGAGCCGATTCCAGCAAGCAAGGAACGCGGCAGCCGGCTGACAGGGGGAACGCTGAACACTAACGGAACACTTATCATGCGGGCGGAAAGAGTGGGAAGCGACACGCTGCTTGCCCATATTGTGCGCATGGTGAGCGATGCGCAACGCAGCCGGGCGCCGATCCAGCGAGTCGCGGACGTGGCATCCGCTTATTTTGTTCCGGCGGTTGTGGGCCTCGCCGCTCTGACATTTGTTGTCTGGGCGATACTGGGCCCGCAGCCGCGCCTAGCCTATGGCCTGGTTAATGCTGTGGCTGTCCTGATCATTGCCTGCCCGTGCGCACTGGGCTTGGCGACGCCGATGGCCATCATGGTGGGTACAGGACGAGGGGCCACGGCAGGCGTGCTCGTGAAAAATGCCGAAGCTCTGGAGGAGCTGGAAAAGATCGATACGCTAGTGGTGGATAAGACGGGCACTCTGACCGAGGGTAAGCCTCGGCTCTCCGGCGTTACTGCGGCGGCTGGCTTCCACGAAGATCAAGTGTTGAGATTAGCCGCCAGCGTCGAGCGCGGCAGCGAACACCCTTTGGCGGCTGCGCTTGTTGCTGCAGCAGAAGCCAAAGGCATCTCTCTGAGTGGAGTTACGCAATTCAAAGCTCTGCCTGGTGAAGGCGTGGAAGGGCAAGTCGAGGATCACTCCATTGTCCTTGGCAATCGCTCGCTTATGGATGAGAGAGAAATCAGGGCTGAGGACCTGGTCAGGCTTGCCGACTCCCGGCAAGAGGAAGGCCAGACGGTAATGTTTCTCGCTGTGGACGGACAGCCCGCTGGCTTGCTCGCGGTATCCGATCCCATCAAGGAATCAGCGGCGGCAGCCGTCCGCTCGCTACAGAACGAGGGAATCCGGCTGG
>JBOGKI010000825.1:0-1824 GCA_050745605.1 Terriglobia bacterium
CATTCGTGGCTGGCGCAGATCCCACGGTTTAGGCTCTCCGATTCCGAAGCCATCGCCGTGAGGCAGAGTATCCGTCATGTTTGGCATCACGCCTTTAGCCGGAGTTCGTCACGACGGATGCCTTTTGATTAATTTTGACGCCTGAGAATTCGGCAAGCGTTTTATTGTCAATCCAAGCTCGCTGCAGAGCCGATGTAGTGAAAACCTACCCTCTTGTTTTTCGCTTCCGGTAACTGGCAACATCAGCAGTGATGTTCCTGCGACCTTATCGCGTGGCGAAGGACGGCAAAGATCACACTTACTGGTCGCTGGTCGAAACGGTCCGCACGCCGGACGGGCCGCGCCAGCGCACGGTGTGTTATCTGGGCGAGTTGAACTCGTCGGCGCAAGCCCGCTGGCTGAAGGCGGTGGAGGTCTTCAACGAGCAGGGCGAGCGGCGCCAGTTGAAGCTGTTCCCGAGCGACATCGAGCCGCCCGGGAACGATCCCGACGTGGCTCGGGTCCTGGTGAAGAAGATTCGTCTGGAACGCGTGCGGCAGTTCGGGAACTGTTTCCTGGGTTGGGAACTGTGGAAGCGGTTGGGATTGGATCGGTTTTTCGAAGCTCTGCTGGACGCGGAGCCGGCGGAGGTTCCCTGGTCGCGTGTGGCGGCGCTGTTGGCCATCAACCGCTGGTGCGCGCCGATGAGCGAGTTGGGGATCGAAGAGCGCTGGTATCCGGCGACGGCGCTGGACGACCTGCTGGGTTTTCCCGCGGGCACCCTCAACGACACGCGCCTGTATCGCTGCCTGGACCGTCTGCTGCCGCACAAGACGAAACTGGAGCGACATTTGAAGGAACGCTACGGCGAACTCTTCGCGGCGGAGTTTGACGTGCTTCTCTACGACCTGACGAGCAGCTATGTGGAGGGCCAGGCGGAAAAGAATCCGATGTTGCAACGCGGCTACTCGCGCGATCACCGGCCCGACTGCAAGCAGGTGGTCATCGCCCTGATCGTCAACGCCGAGGGCTTTCCGCTGAGCTATGAAACCTTCGATGGGAACCGCACGGACGTCACCACACTGGAAGCGGTGATGCGCATGGTGGAGCGCAAGTATGGGCGGGCGCGGCGGGTGTGGGTGTTTGACCGGGGTATCGTGAGCGAAGAGAATCTGGCCTCGCTGCGGAAGCGGGGCGGACAGTACCTGGTGGGCACACCGCGCTCGAAGCTGAAAGGGGTCGAGCGCGAATTGCTGGAAGGCGGCTGGGTCCAGGTGCGAGATGAGGTCGAAGCCAAGTTGATCTCTCTCCCCTCGCGTGGAACGGAGACCTACGTCTTGTGCCGCTCGACGGCACGGCGGGAAAAGGAACGGGCAATCCGCCGTCGCTTCTCGGCTCGAATAGAACGGGCGCTGAAGAATCTGGCGCAGCAGGTGGACAAGGGACATCTGAAAGACCGGCAGAAAATCGAGCGGCGGCTGGGGAGAATCCAAGCGCGTCATCCGCAGGTGGCAGACCTCTATACCCTGGGCGTTACCGAACGCGAGGGACGCCGGGCGGTGGAATGGAAACTCATCGAAGAGCGCCGGGCGTGGCGCGAGGCGCGGGAGGGCGCTTACCTGCTGCGCACGAACCTGGAGGGCGAATCGGCCGAAGAGCTTTGGAGGAAGTACATCCAACTCACCGAAGCCGAAGCCGCCTTCCGGGCGCTGAAGAGCGAGTTGTCGATCCGGCCCTTGTTTCATCAAATCGAGCCCCGGGTGAAGGCTCATATCCTGGTGGCGTTTCTCGGTTACGCGCTGTGGGTGACGCTGAAGCACCTGTTGCGCCGGAGCGGTTCCGATC
>JBOGKI010000826.1:0-1808 GCA_050745605.1 Terriglobia bacterium
TCGAATGTGATGCACGGCGTGAACGTATCGAAACCCGCGGGCCAGGCGTATTACGATTCCATCGCCCGTCTTTATGCGGGTTGGGGGGTGGACTACATCAAGGCGGATGACATGAGCCGCGCCCAGGATCCCAAGGGCGAAAACTATCACGGACCGGAAATCGAGGCCTTGCGTAAGGCCATGAATAAAACCGGCCGGCCTATGGTGCTGAGCCTCTCGCCCGGTCCAACCCAACTTGCGAACGCCGCAAGCGTCACGCGCTGGTCGCAGCTTTGGCGGATTTCTGATGACATGTGGGACAACTGGAACCAGGTGAAGAAGCAATTCGACTATTGTCGCGATTGGGCGCGCTATTCCGGCGCCGGTCGTTGGCCCGATACCGACATGCTGCCGCTGGGCCGCCTGTGCGTGCGCGGCTTCAAGGACGGCCCTCGGACTTCCCGGCTGACTCACGCTGAGCAGATCACGCTGATGACGCTTTGGTCCATTTTCCGGTCGCCTTTGATGATGGGCGGCGATTTGCCGGCCAGCGATCCGTTCACACTTTCGCTTCTCACCAACGCGGATGTGATTGCCGTCGATCAAGGCTCAACCGGAGAGCATGAGCTTTTCCGCGATGGAGACAAAATCGCATGGATATCAAGCACTGCGGATGGCCTCTATCGTTATATCGCCCTTTTCAATACCGGTGATCAGCCAGCCCAGGTGACCGTTTCCAAGCAGCAGATCGGGCTTGGAACAAAATACTACACGGTCCTGGACCTGTGGAAGCACAAGAGCCTGGGCGAGCTTGGAGGGAGCTTGTCCGTCACGCTGAACCCCCATGCCGCAGGGCTATACAAGCTGATCCCTGTGGCGGGGATGCCCGGGGGAAGTAAGGGGAGCGCTGCTGGCCTCCGGCTTGCAGCCTATCCTGAATCCTTTCAACCGTTTTGGAGTTCCCCCGACGCTGCTCACGATCCGGATGGCACGCTCCGCTGTCCGCCCGAAGATCAATGGAATCATGCTGATGCAAATCTGGCAAGCGCCTGCCCAGACTCGCAAGCCGGCCACACCCGGCGTGTCAAGAAGCGACACTTCTGGGCACTCTCGCGCTGAAATGTCCAAAAATATACCTGTAACTGACTGATTCCAAAATACAAAAATAATTTGTCTCACTTGTCTCGCCTGTCTCCACCGTCTCATATCGGGGGCATATATTTTGTGCTGTCAGGCCGAAGTGACTTAGCGCATCGGGAACCGGACCAGTCAAAATTGGCCAGATGCGTTGTGGCCCACGGCAAAGTCTTAACGCCGTGAGCATTCGTGGGCAAACGAAGGGTTTGCCAGCGGTCGGCCCGAGAAAAGCCGGCGTCCAGGAGGACCCGATGGAAACCTTGACGCTCCTAATGCTCCTTGCCAAAAGCGTGTTGATGCCGTTCCAAGAGCAATCTGAGGGACTATATGATTCGCTGACTACCAATCCCGTCTGCCACCAGTCGGGCCCCGCAAAGCCGATCCGCAAGCTAAATCGCCGGCGCGCTCCCTCTCACACCTTCCGGCCAGGCTACCACTGCCCGCAGCCTGCAAGCTAAGAACTTCCCGCGGGCGGTGGCTCACTTATCACGGGGTCGCCGCCCCGCCCGTATTTCACCGCGCTCCAGCGTTTGCCCACCTGCCGAGGGGGTGCCCCACGATCCCACGCTCCCTTGGCGCCAAATCCACGATCAGAACCACCACTCAATCCCTTTCCCCCCGTTGGTAGTGGTGCAGTTTGCTGTAGCGGCGCTCTATGAGCGCCGAAAACGATGTGGAATCAACAGCGGCGG
>JBOGKI010000827.1:0-1801 GCA_050745605.1 Terriglobia bacterium
TCATACACATTCAAGCTTCGTTCCTTCAATTCCGGGGTCCGGCCTCACCTGCCAGCGATTGACAATAAAGGGCCTCCAATTCTTGAATCATCCTGGAAAAGCTGAATCGCTCCCGCAACGTTTCAATCGCCTTGGAGGCCATGCGTGCTGCCAGTTCCGGGTCCTCGAGCAACCGGATGATCGCTGCGGCCAGCGCCGCCGGGTCACGTGGGGGGACCAGCAGGCCGGAGACTTCGTCTTCAATGATCTCCGGTGTGCCGCCCACGCGAGTGGCCACCACCGGTGTTCCCACGGCTACCGATTCCATCACGACGTTGGGCAAGCCCTCCGCCCAAGACGGCAGCACCGACAGATCCGAGCATTTGAGAATTTCGGGGACATCGGTCCGCCGTCCCAGGAACATGACCTTGCCCGCGAGACCCACCTTTTGAACTCGTAGCTCCAGCCCCGCCCGTTCACGGCCATCTCCCACCAGGACGAATCTCGCTTGAGGAACCCGACTACAGACGCTCCGGGCGGCTTCGATAAGCTCCGCATGGCCTTTGGTTGCCACATTCATGTTGGCCACCAGGGTCACAACTCGGTGTTCGGGGTTGAGACCGGGAAGGACCTCGCGCCGCCCGGCCTTGATTTGTGAGAATTGGTCCACATCGATTCCGTTCAGAACCACCTGAATTTTCCCGGTGGAGTAACCGTCATCATCAATCATGAAATTCCGGACAGCTTGCGAATTCACCACAATCACGTGGGAGAGTCCCAGAACCTTGCGGAGGATTTTTCTGTTGCGGGGCGTATACCACCACCAACTTCCCAGGTCCCTGCGGCTTGAAATGCGGAGCGGCACGCGGGCCAGCCAAGCGGCAGGAATACCCATGAGGTTCGAATACAAGTCAAACGTGTGGATCACATCATAGCGTTCCCGCCGGAGGAAGCGAGCTAATCGCAGCATCTCCCGGACGCTGGACGGACTGCCTACCCCGCCTTTGGGATCAAACTCGAGGACGTTAATCCTCGCCTTACGGAGGGGATCGGCCAGCGGCCCCTCAGCATGCAAGCATCCAACCGTCACCTCGTACTTCGCCGCATCCAGCCGCAAGGCGGTTTGAACCAACTGTTTTTCCGATCCTCCCAGGTGGAGAGAATCTATAAAGTAAAAGACCTTGAGAGGACCGCCGCCTTTCTTCCGTTGTTCAATCATTCATTCACTGTACGCCGGGGGGAGGCCACCCGGTCAATTCCCGCACGTCCACATTCTCGCGGATCACGCGAGCGGGAACGCCGGCCACCACACTCCGCGCCGCAACGGGTTTGATGACCACGGCATTAGCGCCGATGACGGAACCCTCGCCAATGTCGATATCTCCCAGGACCTTGGCTCCCGCCGCGATGAAGACATTATCTCCAATTCTTGGCACGCCCAGCTTCTGGCTTCGCCCTCCGATCGTGACACCTTGGCCGACAAAGACGTTCTTGCCGATTTTGGATTGGGGATGAATAACGATTCCAAAGCCCCAGTACCCCACCTGGAAGCCCTCACCAATCTCAGCGGCGGGTGGCAGATAGCAATGGCAGATCAGGATACAGAGGCGCTCTACCAGCTTTGGCAGCAACGGAATTCCGTGCAGGTAGAACCATCGCGAGAGCCGGTAGAACCGGACAGGATTCATCTTGGTTCGATCCTATTCCTGACGAAGGAAAAGCAGTGGTAAGTTTGGGTCTGGGCCGCCTTATTGACAATTGCCAATTATCCTGACAGCTTTCTCTGTAGCGGCGCTCTATGAGCGCCGAAAAACCGGCGGTT
>JBOGKI010000828.1:0-1799 GCA_050745605.1 Terriglobia bacterium
GGCAAAACCACAACCCCTTTGGAAGACGAAAATCCTGCCGGGATGTCGCGCCGACGGAATGTTATAGAAACAAAACAAGTTATTCACGTTAAAGCCAAGGTGTCCGCCAACGTTTGTTGATAATAAAGGACATTCAAGCTTCGTTCCGTTCATTTGCCTCTGCACGGATGGATGCGCGGCTCCCGACTGCTGAAACTCCGTATTGCAGTTATCGGCCTCCAACTTTCGATTGTGCTCCAAGAACTTGCCCTTGAATCGTCAATTCTCCGACTCACTTTCCACTTCCCGACAGCGCCGATAGTGTGCTTTCAATAACATGCCCGGTTCGATCCCACATTTTTTGGGCATCTCTGCTGTTCGTGCGTTTGCGAGGCGGGGCGAGGGGCGACCAAAGTCTGACCGCGCGAAAAGGGTATCGTGGCCCCCGCCCGAACTGGATCGATCCCACATCGATGGATTCCCCTGGGAGGCCGGGCGAGGCGGGGCAAGTGCGGCCGGATGCGACTGATTTAGGTAGTTACTTTAGAGTTAACAATACAGTAGCGTCGAGCGGAAATCAAGGACATTTTGCGGACCAGCTTGCACGCCGACTAACGAAAACGAGCTCTCGAAGGGCTCCTGAACGCCCTTGGCTTGCCGTGCCGGGCGAGGCCGCCGGTTGCGGTGACGACAATAAGAGGCATCGGCTCTTCACTTCGCAGACTCAAAGGCTTTGCCGGGTTCACGAGAAATTTACAATCCCGAAGCAACTCGCCTTCGATTCCATCATCGAACCATACAGGCTGGGGACAGCGGTTCGAGTGCCTTACCGCGCGGTAAGGCCGTTGAAACCGTCTGGGGTGGAGGCGAGAAAAATGAAGAAAACCTTGCTATTTTGTCTGGCGCTGGCTACCCTCACAACGCTTCTCGCGGCCAGGACGCCGCCGAAGCCGGTGGATTTTTCGGGCAACTGGGTCCTGGATACCAGCCAGACGAAGAATGTGCCGCAGGGTCTGGAGAGTTATAGCATCGCCGTCAAGCAGAGCGAGCAGCAGCTTGACGTGCAAACTACTCTCAAAGGCGATCTGCGGCAGAGCCTTCCGAACGGATCGAGCGGGCCCAACCCCGGCGAACAGGCGCCAGGACCGGTCGGCCGTTATCCGGGCAGCTATCCCGGCGGCATGGGCATGCCCCGGACTGGGGGTATGGGGATGCCCGGCGGGCGAGCCGGCGTACCAATGGGCGAAGGAATACCGGGCGGAGGAATGCCGGGGGGGCGTGGCGGAGAAGGACGGCAGCCGGGCGCAGGTGGGAGAGCTCAAGCGATTGCCGCCTTCAAACTCTACCCCAGCAATGCTGTTTATAAGCTGGATGGCAGCGAATCCACCGCGAAGCTCGGGGGCTCCGATCCAAGCACCGCGACCACGAAAGCCAATTGGGAAAAAGGTGGCAAAGAAGTGAAACTCTCACTCACCGGAGACGACAATTCCGACCGGCGAGGCGGGCAAATTCAACTGAAGGACACGTGGAAGTTGTCCAAGGATGGGCAAACCCTTAAGATCGACCGCACCGTGCAAACGATGCGCGGCTCAGGTACCGTTCATCTGGTCTTTCGCAAACAAGATGCTGCTTCAACGAGCAACCCTGCATCTTAATTGCGGCTGAATGCGGGACAGGGTCCCGTCTCCCGGTGTCCGCAAAAAATCCCGCTAAAAACAAGACAAAAAAGCCCCAAACTCAAAAACCAGGTCGTGGTACAGTTTGCTGTAGCGGCGCTCGGCGCCTGCCCCGCTGCAAAGGTGGGAGCGGCGACAGCGACG
>JBOGKI010000829.1:0-1789 GCA_050745605.1 Terriglobia bacterium
GTGTGTCTTTCCCGAACCTCCCGGTGGCGTCCAGGAAACGTGTGACACGGCGGGCGTCATCGCTCCAGCCGTGGCCTGGGCGGCCTCCGTCCAAGTCACCGAGACTTTCAAAATCCTGATGGGCCGCGAAGATGAGCTTCACGGCAGGCTGCTGGCTTACGACATCTGGAAAGATCGCTTGCAGCGGATCACACCGCGCCGCAATCTTGAATGCCCTGCCTGCGTGGGCCGTCGATTCGATTATCTGAACGCTGCCGCGCCCTCCGCGGTCTCGCTTTGCGGCCGGGATGCGTTCCAGGTTCATCCCGTCCATGCCCGATCGCTCGACCTTCAAGCCCTGAAGTCACAACTTGACGGCCTCGGTACGGTGCGAGGCAATGATTACCTGATCCACTTCCAGCTCGATTCGCGCGAAATCACCGTGTTTAGGGACGGACGCGCCATCATCAAGGGCGTCGAGGATGCTGCGGCGGCGCGTGGCCTTTATGCCCGTTATGTGGGGTCCTGACTTTGCGAATTAGGATGCCACCGGTGCCAACCAGCGTCACCGAGACAGTCATTCCCGCGAAAGCGGGAATCCAACACAGAGCCCATTGTCGGTGCGTGGATTCCCGCTTTCGCGGGAATGACAGCGCTCAGTCCGATAGGCCGCACGCATGCAAAACATGTCTGCGGCTAGCCCGCTGTAGTGGCGGTCGATCCGTAGGGGCGCGGCTTGCCGCGCCCGGTGCGGGCGGGCACAAGGCCCGCCCCTGCGAGCTTCTGGGCATCAACGACGCCCGTGCGGTCCTGCCAAGCCAGGCTTGCCACTCACTCCAACGCCGGTCAGCGGCACGTTTTGCGGGCTGCCGGGCGCATTGTCAGTTACGCTGACATCGGCGTTGAGCGTGCCCGCGCCGGTGGGCGCAAAGACCACCGCGATCGTGCAATAGTCGCCAGGCGACAGCGTGTTCGGACTGATTGGGCAATTGTTCGCCTCCAGAAAGTCACCGCTGTTCTGGCCGGTAATCGCGATGCTCGTGATGGAGAGCGGCAGTTGGCCGGTGTTGGTGAGCGTGACGGTCTGCGGAACGTTCGGGGCCTGAACGCCCTGCGGACCGAAGGTCAGACTGGTTGGCGACAGGCTGACGATAGGCGTGTCGGTCGAGCTGATCTTGGTTACGAAGGCGTCGCCGTCGGTGTCCTGAGTACCGCACTCCCCGTTGCAAGCACCCGGAATTTGGTTCACGCGGGGGAAGTCCATCGAACTGGTGAAGCCCGTCAGATAGACGTTGTCCGAGTGGTCCACAGCCATGCCGTATCCGAAGGCTCCGCCACTGCCGCCGAGGAAACTGGAGTAGACCAGCGCGTTGCCCGCTGGGTTGATCTCGGCCACGAAGGCGGGGAGGGCGCACGTTCCCTGGCAGGCGCCGGGGATCTGGTTCACCTGTGGGAAGTCGGTCGAACCAGTGTAGCCCGTCAGATAGGTGTTGCCGGAGCCATCCACGGCGATGCCATTGCCACTATCCCCCTCGTCATAATCCGGGTTACCGCTGCCGCCGAGCAAGCTGGAGTAAACCAGGGCGCTGCCCGGGGCATTGATCCTAGTCACGAACGCGACAGGTAAAAGCCCGTTGCCGCAATTTCCCTTGCAGGCGCCCGGAATCTGATTCACCTGCGGGAAGCCGGTCGAATTGGTGCTGCCTGTCAGGTAAGCATTGCCCGAGCTATCCACGGCGATGCCACCGTTCTCACTGAAAAAAGTCCCATTGCTGCCCCCGATCAAACTGGAGTAGATCAGCGTACTGCC
>JBOGKI010000830.1:0-1788 GCA_050745605.1 Terriglobia bacterium
TTCCATAGGTCCTCCAAGAGGTGGGACCTCCGTTATGGCGGGGTTGAAACCCCGTCCTTCCCTGCGCCCGGTGAGACGCACAAGATCGACCCTACCTTGGTCGTTCGTTGGGCAAGACATGGTTCAGCCTGGTTCCGGTTTGAAGATTAAATTCGCGGCGCGAGGCGCCGCAGGCGAGGGGATGTTTACCAATTAATAATATACCGGTCGGCCGAGCCTGTCAATGGCAAAGTCAGCGGCGGATGGCAGCCACGGCGCGGTCTCGGCGCCGTGGGCTGTGGCGTTGGGTTCGCGCCTGGCATCAGCGGCGGATGGTAGCCACGGCACGGTTTCGGCGCCGTGGGCTGTGGCGCTGGGTTCGCGCCTGGCATCGGCATCGATGTTGGTGGTGGCGACTCCTGACCCCCTCACCAGCCTCGCCGGTTCTTGGGTATGACGTCGCCAGCCAGTAACCTCGCCAATCGTTAGGGGTATACCGCTGCGATCGAGGAGGTCGATTATCGGATCATTGAGGCGCGAAAATCTATGTAGCCGCCCAGGTTTGGGAATCAACCCTTCCGCAAGCCAGCGGTGATATCCAAGCTCATAATAGAGGTCACCGGCACTCACGCTTTCCATCATGTCTCTGCAGCCAGCATAGTTCACAAGTAGACGGGTGAAAGCAAGGCGGTTCGCCTCGTCTTCACGCGCCATGCAGGATGCTAGCGCATCCAGCCGCGCGCATACCAGCAGTACCAGCTCCTGAGCGTTCGACTTCGTCTTCAGGAAACCTTTAGCGAGGTCTATTGTGGGTTGAAATAGGCTGAAAAACCCGTCAAGCCGCTCTTGTAACCGTGCAGATCGAGCCGAAGATCGATTTGAACTCATCTCTTTTTCATTGTCCCTTGCCCACGGCAGCTTGACGCTTCAAGGTCCGGACGTCTCTCTTCCCGGCGCGGCCTCTCAAAGCATTACGTTTTCATCGGCCGCCTTGCGCGCCCCCAGCATATCACTTTCAAAGCGCGGGGGTGGAGAGCTGCGGGAACCAGGTGACGGCTGGAATCTCATAAAAATCTCTTGACTCTCGACTACACTCTAGGGTTTAAGCTAATCCAGGAACATGGAAATGGCCCAGCGCAATGGCAATTTGTTTATTGGAGAAGCGGCCCGCCGCACCGGTCTCACCATCCACACCATTCGCTTCTATGAAACGCAGCGGCTGCTGCCGGAAGCGCCGAGAACGGGATCGGGTTACCGCGTTTATGCGGAGGAAGACATTGAAGAACTGCGGTTTATCAAAGGGGCGCAAGAGCTCGGCTTTTCTTTGAAGGAAATCCGGGAGCTGCTCCTCTTGCGCAGCCGCAAGATAGAAGCCTGCTCCCATGTAAAGGACTTGCTTGAGGAAAAATTGAAGCAGGTACGGGCTAAGCTACGGGAGTTGGAAGAAATGGAGCATGAACTCAAGAAGAATCTGGCCGCGTGTGAGCGAAAATTGCGCCGCCGGCATCCGGGCCGGCCGGAATCGTGCCCGGTGCTGACCAGACTGGGCCGGAAGGCTTAACAGGATTGTGGGGAATATTCCCAGACAGCTATTCCAATGAGCCGTTGGCAGTCTAGCCCGAACCCCGTTTAGTTAAGGGGCGGCACAGAATATCTGAGATTCTTGGTGAGTAGCCCTGGCGCCTTCCACCAATTTATTCGCGAAGCACGGGCCAGGGCTAGTGTCATGTCACAGCTAACTTTTTACCATCAGACTCGCACTGTAGCGGCGCTCGGAGCCTGTCCTGACGCAGGAAGGGAGCGCCGAAC
>JBOGKI010000831.1:0-1781 GCA_050745605.1 Terriglobia bacterium
GTGTTAGACTCCAAAAATAGAGGCTCGAAGAAAAGGAGGTGGAGTGCCGGCGCGATTATTAAACGGAAATGAGATTCAAGTTCAAATCAGGGCGGAACTGGAGCGTGAAATTGCCCGGCTCCGGGCCCAGGGTGTACGACCTGGCCTTGCGGCCGTGCTGGTGGGAGAGAACCCAGCCTCCCAGATTTACGTGCGCAGCAAGGTGAAAGCCTGTGAATCCCTGGGACTTTACAGCGAAAGAATCGACCTGCCAGCGGCCACTTCGACGGAACAGTTGATCCAACTAGTGAATTCGCTGAATTCACGTGATGAGATCGACGGAATTCTGGTCCAGCTCCCGCTTCCCAAAGCCGTTGATACCCACAAGGTGCTGGATGCCGTCGATCCAGCAAAAGACGTAGACGGATTTCACCCGTTCAACGCCGGGAAGCTCATGGCGGGGCGGCCGGGCTTGGCGCCTTGCACACCGGCTGGAATATTGGAGATTCTCCACCGCAGTCAGATTCCAGTCGAGGGTGCTCGTGCCGTGGTCATCGGCCGGAGCGACATTGTCGGGAAACCGGTCGCGCTGCTCCTGCTGCGGGAGAACGCCACCGTCACCATCTGCCACTCCCGGACGGCGAATCTCGCGGCAGTGGCCCGACAAGCGGATATCCTGGTCGCGGCGATCGGTCGTCCCGCCTTTGTGACCCGGGAATTTATTAAACCTGGCGCCACGGTGATCGACGTGGGAACGAATCGGCTGAGCCGCCGGGAGGAAGTTTTGTCCATTTACCGGAGCCCAAACGAGGCGCTGAGCAAGTTTGACGCAAAAGGGACTTTGCTGGTAGGCGATGTTCATCCCGAAGACGTGCGCGAAGTGGCGGGAGCCTACACACCCGTTCCAGGAGGCGTGGGTCCTTTAACGATTGCGATGCTGATGTCCAACACCGTCAAGGCCGCCCGCCACCGCCGATCGGGTGCGGCGTAAGATTAACCGACAGCTCCAGAGGCGGCAACCCGTGGTCCTTTGGCGCAAGACCCACCCGCCGCCACGCGGTCCCTATTGAGGCCCGCACTTGTTCCTGAGCCAAGCCGGCCGGGCTCAGTGTTTGACGGGCGTATTCGGCTTGGCAGGTGATGTTGCGCCTGAACCTGCGGATGCCGCGAGGGGGTTTGCCTGATCGTAAAGCTTTACGATGGCGGCCGTGATATCCGTCCCCTTGGCCACGTAATACAAGGGAAGCTGGGAGTCATCAAGAACCAGAGCAAGATTGTGGCCCTGGGCGTATTGGTTGATGACCTGAACCATCTTCTTCCCGATCCGCTGGATAATGTCCTGGCTGTCCGCCTGAAAGTCGCTGTTGGCGTCCTCCTGGGCGCGCTTGAAGAGCCGCTGTTTATCCTGAAGCTCGCGGCCGAGCCGGAATTTCTCGTCGTCGCTGAGCGTGGTTGCCCCTCGCTGCAACTGGTCCTGCAACGCACTAATCTGCTGCTGTTGCTGCTCAAGATCCTGGCGCCGCGGTTGATACTTCTTCTGAAGTTCCGCGAGAGCTTGCTTGCCTTCAGCACTGCTGGCGATGGCCTGTTGGATATTGATGACGGCCACGGCCGGTCCCGAAGCTGTTGAAGCCTGCGCCCGCAGGAAGGAAGGCAGGGAAAGAGTGGCCAGGATTACACTGAAGCTGATAAGTCTATTTTTCATTCAGAAAACCTCAAGAAGTATGTTAATTCGAGCCGCCCTATTCTAACTCATTTCAGGTCTGGCTAAAACGATTGCGCCACGGTAAATCCAGCCCTGT
>JBOGKI010000832.1:0-1772 GCA_050745605.1 Terriglobia bacterium
GTCTCGTTGATGACGATCACTCCGGGTGAGCTCAGCGTATCCTGGCGCGTGAACTCCCGCCCCTCGAGGACGGGAACACCCATCGTCCGGAAGTAATTCGGGCAAGCGACGCTGTAGTTTGCACTCGGCATATGCTCAGGGTCGGCAGGAGGCCGGCCCTCAATCTGGAAGCCCCGGCCGGCGTTTCCCTCAAAGGGCAGATGACCGACGGCGCCAACGGAAACCACACCGGGAATGGCGCCCACATGCTCATCGATATCCTGGCAGAAAAGAGGAATTCCAGGAGGCCCGACGTAAATGTCCTTCTGCGGCACCGACACCTGCATGGTGAGTACGTTTTTGGGGTTGAGCCCCGGATCGACAGCGAGCAAGCGCGCCATGCTCTCGATCATCAGCCCCGCGCCGCAGAGCACCACCAGCGCCAACGCCACTTCTGAAATCACGAGCGAGTGGCGCAGACGGCTTCCAGCGCCGCGAGTCGATCCGCGGCTGCTTTCCTTGAGCGGCTCGCTGACGTCGCCGCGCAAGGCGCCGAAAGCGGGCGCCAGTCCCGACAGCACGCCCGCCAGGCAGGAGACCAGCAACGCAAAGCCAAAAACACGAGTATCCAAAGCGATGGCATCGATTGATCGCAAAGGAAGATTGAGGAATTCAAGCCGTAGAACGTGTGGTAGCAACCTTGTACCCCAAGCCGCAAGGAGCAACCCGCAGGCGCCACCCAGCAGAGCCAGGAGCACACTCTCTGTCAGCAATTGCCGCGCTAGTCGCCCACCTTGCGCGCCGAGCGCGCGCCGGATGGCAAATTCCTTCTGCCGCGCGGCGCCACGGGCGAGCAAGAGGCTCGCCACGTTGACGCAGGCAATCAACAACACGAATCCTACAGCGGCCAGCAGCACCAGCATCGTGTACCGCAGACCCGTTATCCCGAAGCTGCTCATGGGCATAACCGTTGCGCCCATGCCAGCGTCTTCCTTGGGATACTGTTGCGCGAGGCGTTGCGCAATCGCCTCCATCTGCGCTCGCGCCTGAGCCACGGTAACTCCCGGCTTGAGACGGGCGAAGCAGACAAAGCTGTTATCATCACGTCCGTAGTCCGTTTTGGTATAGCCGACGGGCACCCAAAGCTGGCGCTGGCCGCTCCAGAACTGGAACTCAAATCGGGGCGGCATCACGCCCACCACCGTGAAATCCTCGCCGTCGATCCTAATCGTCTTACCGACCAGCGAGGGATTACCGCCGTACCGGCCCTTCCAAAGTCCGTAACTCAGCACCACCTCGCGGTCTTTCCCTGGCATTTCTTCTTCGGGCAGGAAGGTGCGCCCCAGGAGAGGTTTGACGCCCAGCAACGGGAAGAAGCTCGCTGACACGCGCAGTCCTGACACCTGCTCCGGCTCCTGCTTGGTCCCCGAAGCAGAGAGGTTATAGCCCCGGCCCGCGGAGTCAAAGATGGCCACACCTTCGAAGGCTGTGCTCTGCCGCTTAAAATCCCAGTAGTTGGGCGCGGAGACGATGTTCCAATTGTCGGGCCCTTTCCCAAAGGTCTCCCAGACCAGCACTAAGCGATTCGCATTAGGAAACGGTAAGGGTTTCAGAAGAGTGTCATTGATCACGCTGAAGATGGCGGTATTCGCGCCAATGCCGAGCGCCAGCGTGATCACGGCAATAGCTGTAAAGCCGGGGTTTTTGGCCAGCATCCGTAGGCCAAAGCGCAAATCTTGAATCAAGCCATGCATTGGCAGCCTCGTTTTGTTAGGGAGCGCCGTCATTCCCGC
>JBOGKI010000833.1:0-1770 GCA_050745605.1 Terriglobia bacterium
GAGTAAGCACCTTCCAGGTCCTGTGGCGCTACCTCAATCTGCTTGACGTGAGCCTTTTGGATTTCCCTGAACAGCGAGGGAGTGATTTTGCGCCCGGCGTGAACAACCATCTCATGCGTGCGCGGGTGTTCAATGCTCTTCGTGACCTTGGTTCCGATCAAACCCTCGGACACGGCCCAGAAGAGTTTCTGACCGCTGACCGTAATCCGGTCTACCCGGTGGAAGGTCTTGATAATCTCCGAATTCGTCTTAAGACCCAGCGCCCGGAGGAAGATGGTGGCCAGAAACTTCCGTTTGCGGTCGATTCGGACGTAAAGGACGTTCTTGGTGTCGTACTCGAATTCTACCCACGAACCGCGGTAGGGAATGATCTTGCCGAGGAAATAAGTCTTCTGCGCATTGGACTCGAAGAACGCGCCGGGCGAGCGGTGGAGTTGGCTGACAATGACACGCTCGGTCCCATTGATGACGAACGTTCCGTTCTCTGTCATCAGAGGGATTTCACCAAAATAGACTTCCTGCTCCTTGATGTCGCGGATCGTCTTCTGACCCGTCTCGCTGTCTTTGTCGTAGAGCGTCAGGCGGATCGTCACCTTCAACGGCGCCGCGAAGGTCATTCCCCGCTCCTGACATTCATTGACGTCGTACTTGAGCTGGAGCGCCACGGGATCGCCACACTTATTGCAGAAGGTCACGACGTTCTCATTGAACGTGCCGCACTTCGTGCAAAGCACCTCGCCCACCTTGAAGGGATCCGTGATCACCGTGTGGCCGCAGTTCTTGCAGGTGCTTCTCAAGTGATGGAGACCCTTCAGGTTTCCGCATTTGCACTCCCAGTTGCCGATGGAATAATCGACAAAATCAAGCTGGGAGATGTTGCGGAAATCCGCGATCGGGAACACGGAGCTGAAAACCGCTTGTAACCCCACGTCCTCCCGCTCGTTGGGAAGCAGGTTCATTTGGAGAAACCGCTCGTACGAGCGCCGCTGCACCTCGATCAGGTTCGGAATCTTGATGGTAGTCGGGATTTTTGAAAAATTAATGCGATGACGAGAAACACCATTGTTGCCGTTCGGCATTCCGTCTACTCCTCGATGGCAATTTGGAGAAACGCGATGACGCTCTTGCGAAAGGTCACCATCACCAGGGGTCGATCTTAAAATTCACGGCGGCTCGCCAAAATCAAAGCTGTACGCGGGGGGCGCCGCCTTCTGCTCTCGGGGCTCTCCGCCGGGTTGGGGTGAGGAGTGCGCGTGAGAAAAGGCTCAAGCCTCCTCTTGGATTCAAAGCCAGACCGTGCGACGATGCAAGTGTACCCTGCAGAATTGGATGCAAGTCTAGGGGATGAGGATGCACGAAAGGGTTGCGCAAAGGAATAAAGGCTCCCGGTGGGGACGGAAACGGTACGGCGGATTGCTGCCGCCCCTGCACCATTCGGACTGCGTGCAATTCTCGTCTCCAACCGCTGGGCTGGAGAAAACGCCTACTTCACTTCGACGGTGGCGCCTGCCTCTGAAAACTTCTTCTTGATGGTCTCCGCCTCGTCCTTGCTGATACCTTCCTTGATCGGCTTTGGCGCGCCATCCACCAAGTCCTTCGCTTCCTTCAACCCAAGGCTTGTTATCTCACGCACTGCCTTGATAACGTTGATCTTATTGGCGCCCACCGCGGTCAGCACTACGGTAAACTCGGTTTGTTCTTCGGCAGCAACCGCCCCCGCAGGTGCCAGGCCCGCCGCGCCCGCCACCACCACCGGGGCTGCCGCAGCTG
>JBOGKI010000834.1:0-1755 GCA_050745605.1 Terriglobia bacterium
GGGATGCTCTGCGCGGCGCTCGGAGTCTCCCGCCCCGACGCCACGCGCGTCATTCCCGCGCACGCGGGAATCCAGACCTGGCTTTCCAGGCTCGCCGCCTTGCGCATGGGCGTCCGCATCGACCTGCCGGGAGTCCGCTGGTGGGATTATC
Organism: Terriglobia bacterium; assembly: GCA_050745605.1. GTDB lineage: Bacteria > Acidobacteriota > Terriglobia > UBA7540 > UBA7540 > CALCEB01. The sequence continues at coordinate 152 of JBOGKI010000834.1, forward strand.
ACACGGTGGGGGCGGGGATGCTGATGCGCACTGCCGAAGGCAGAAGCAAGCCCGGGGCGATGCTCACCCGCCGCGAATACCTCTGCGACGCCTCCTTTCTTGTCGCTCTTCAAGGTGAGTCGGGCCTGATCGGTGAACTGGAGTCGGCAATGAGAACGCCGAAGTGGACGCTCTATCTCGGTAGAAAATGTTGCCCCCCTTCCCGCCCTTTGCTGGAGCATCCAGCAGGTGAATTTCCCGACTTGCTTTTTGCCCTCAAATCGGTTCGGTGGCGCAGGCGGCTGAAGGACGATCCCCTCCCTCAAGCCCTGGGTTGCCTGCTTGATTGGGAACCGACTAATGACCAGCCGGAGGCTCCGGATGATGCTCTCGTCTGGTACGATGTGCCCCGGACGTTCGACCCGCCCGCGCACGAACCCCGATTCGTCATCCGCAAGGAAATGCGAGTAGGCCCCGATGACGAAGTAAAAGTTGCAGATAAGCCGGCGCAGCACGACACGCCAGCGCCTCCCCGCCCTAGAGCGGATTATGCCAACAGTGAGTACAAAAAGCGGCGCAAGGCGCGGCTGGACGAAGATCATCACCTGTGCGTTTTTTGCAAATCTCCCGCCACCACTGTGCAGCACATCACCTATCGTCGCGCGGGCGGCGATGAACTCAAGGACGATCTGCGCGCCCTGTGCCGCCTCTGCCACGACGCCGTGACCATGATCGAGTACGGCCTAGGCATGGGCCTGGACCGCATCAATCCCGAAGAGCTGCGCTGGCGCGACACGATCATTCAAAAGCGGAGCGAGATCGTCAGCTTCCGTTCCCAGGAGACACGCCGCCGGCGCCTTGCCGCTGAGGAGGTGGAATAGCAATGTACATTTCCTGCCTCCTAATCAACGTCGGTGACAACCCTGACCGCCCCCGGCCCGGACGGCTCTGGCTGCGAAACCTCTATCATGTCCATCAGCGGCTTTGCATGGCGTTTCCTTCTGATCTGAGAAAACAGCGTGACCCGGATTTTCTCGCGCCTTACACACCGGACGATTTCCCCGAACAACGTCATTTGGCCGACAAAAAGAAGACCGAAGTTGATCCGGACATTTTGAAGCATGTACACAGCCCGCGAACTCCCGACTCGGGGTTCCTCTTCTGCATCGACCCGCAGCCCGGCGCCCGATGCGGTCCTATTTTGGACGTAGCGCCGCCCTTTAGGGCGGCAGGTGCCGGGCTGAAGCCCGGCGCTACGCTTACGGTACCTGGCGGCCGAGCCGTGATTCTCGTGCAATCCGCCGTAAAGCCCGACTGGGAATACGCCTTCCATAACGCCTGCTATCTTCTGGCCGCTCCGCCGGAGGTGAAGCCATTCGATCCCTGCTTCACAGGAGGACAGCGTCTTCGGTTCCGCCTGGTGGCGAATCCGACACGGCGGCTCTCCAAGCATTCACGGGAGCGAGACGGAAAGCCTGTCGAAGAGAAATGGATAGGAAAGCGCGTCCCCGTTCCTGCCGACCAGCTTCTCGACTGGCTTGCAGATTGGCGCGTTCACCGGGATGAACCGCCGGGATTCTCCATTGACAAGGGTTCCACCACGGTTCAGGCGGGATACATCTACG
>JBOGKI010000835.1:0-1753 GCA_050745605.1 Terriglobia bacterium
ATCGTGACGACAATGATTGTAGCGGCGACCTCTGGCCGGCGGGATTCCGGCGCCCCCTTCCTTCGTCAGGGCAGGCGCGGAGCGCCGCTCGAGCGAAGGCTGTCACTATGGTTATACGGCTCTGCGCAAGAATCTGACAGAGTGGCGAATTGACGGGGCTTTGAGCCGGTCCCTCTTTCGGGTACACTCCGCCGTGTGAGAGACAACGACTGGACGAAGATTTTGGGGTGGCCGGGTTACCGAGTTCACCGCAGCGAGATCAACGAGCAGGCCCGAGCGCTGAAGCTGTGGGTACGGCGCCGATCGGGCAATGGCAAGCTGGTGTGCTCGGGCTGTGGCCGGCGGGTGCGCGAGGTTCACGAGGTGTATGAGCGGGAGGTGCGCGACCTGCCGTGCTTTGAATATCAAACGACGGTGGTGATCGAACTGTACCGGATCCGTTGTCCGGACTGCGGGGTGAAGGCCGAGAAGGTCGAGCCGCTGCCGAGCAAAGCGCCTTTTAGCAAGCGGTTCGAAGAGGCGGTGGGGCAGGCGTGCGAGAGCGCCTCGGCCCGGCAAGTGGCGCAGCGGTGGCGTTTGGCCGCGAGCACGACGCGCGCGATTGACCTGCGCTATTTGGAGCGATGGGCAGCGGGGAGGCGGAAGCCGGCGCTGCGGCAAATGGGCGTGGATGAAATTTACCTGGGCAAGAAGCAGAAGTTCGTGACGGTGGTCAGTAATCTGGAGACGGTCGAGCCGCTGTGGATGGGGCCGGAGCGAAAGAAGGAGACGCTGGACGAATTCTTCCGGACCGAGTTGAGTGGGTGGCAGCGGAAGGGGATCGAGGCGGCGTGCGTGGACATGTGGGAACCTTACCGGCTCAGCCTGGAGGAATGGGCGCCGGGAAGCCGCATCGTCTACGACAAGTTCCACATCCTGCAACACGCGAATGGGGCCATCGATGAAGTGCGACGGGCGGAGTTCTTTCGCCAGGGCGGGCGGATGCGAGGATTGATGAAAGGCAAACGCTGGCTGCTGCTGACGCGATGGGTGAACCTGAACACGGAAAAGAAGCGGCAACTCAACCATCTCTTCCGTCTGAATCGAAGAGTCATGAAGGCATACTTGCTTAAAGAGAGCTTGAGCCGTCTGTGGGCGTACCGCTACGAGGGCGCGATGCTGCGCTATCTCGAGCGCTGGGTTGACCAGCTTCGCTGGCAGCGGTTGAAGTCCTTCGAGAAACTGGCCCGCCTGCTGCTGCACCACTTGGAAGGCATCTTGAACTACTGCCGGACGAAAGTTCCGATGGGCGTCGTCGAAGCGGTGAACGGCAACATCAAAGCGCTCTTGCGTCGTGGCCGGGGCTACAAGAATCTGAGATACCTGCTGCTGAAGGCGCAACGGATGGCGGTGACTAAGACCGACTTTGTGTCTTTCAGGAAAGCCGCTTAAAATGCACATCCTGTCACTTTCTTGCGCAGAGCCGAAAAATCTTTTCCGCCATCGTGTACGTTCTGCGGACCGGATGCCAGTGGAAGGCGTTACCGAAGGAGTTCGGCAGCGCGAGTGCGATCCACAAGCATTTTCAACAGTGGCGGCGAGCGGGTTTCTTTCTGGCGCTGTGGCGGGCGGGACTGGCCGAGTATGACGAGATGGAAGGCATCGCTTGGGACTGGCAAAGCATCGATGGGGCCTTGGTGAAGTCTCCCCTGGCCATCGAGTGTGTGGGAGCCAACCCCACGGATCGGGGGGAAAAAAGGGCGCAAACGAAGTT
>JBOGKI010000836.1:0-1752 GCA_050745605.1 Terriglobia bacterium
GACCGAGGTCGACCATTATAAGCTCGAGCGGGATCTCGATATTTACGTTAAGCCCAGGGCTGAGGACCTTTCGCGGCCGCTCAAGGCCGTCCAGAAAATCATTGCGCACACGCCGCTGCCCAGCCGGAACTTCCGGGTCAGCATTCACGGTCTGGTGGTCACGATGGAAACCTCCTTCCACAGCTTTGCCACCGGTCTCATTCTGGCCATTCTGCTCGTTTATCTGATCCTGGTAGCGCAGTTCAAATCGTTCCTCGATCCTTTGCTCATCTTGCTTGCGATTCCGACCGGGCTCACCGGCGTGCTGCTCATTCTGTTTCTGACCGGCACGACCGTGAATATTCAGTCGCTGATGGGGGTGTTGATGATGACCGGCATGGTCGTTTCAAATACCATCCTGATCGTCGATTTTGCCAAGCGGCTTGAGGGCGAGAACAAAAGCGTGCGCGAGGCCGTGGCCCTTTCCTGCCGCATCCGCCTGCGGCCCATTCTGATGACTTCGCTGGCCACCATCGTGGGACTGCTGCCCATGGCCTTCAGGCTGGAGCCGGGCAGCGAGGCCTATGCGCCGCTTGCACTGGCGATCATCGGCGGCGTCACAGTTTCGGTGGTTCTGAGCATTTTTGTTATCCCTGCGGCGTACCTCTTGGCCTATCGCAACAAGGAGAATGCCTCGCGAGAAAATGCTCCAGCGCAGAGCTGATCTGCTTTCGCGGCGTTTCGGCCGCCAGGGTAGGGCGCGGCATCGGGCAGGGAACGGTTTGTGCCTGACCCAGACGAAAAGCCGCGGACCTGAAAAACGCGGGACTGCGCTACTCGCTCCGCGGCTTGTCGCCCTTTCGGGATGAAAAAGCCGCAGAGTCTCTGGAAAGCGAAACTCTGCTTTACTTAGTACCCAAAGCGAAATGGCCGGCGCAGGATGCTGGGTTTCGTTGGAAAGACCGGAAATAATTAATGGCCAAATTTTCTCTTCGCCACCCGTACTTGATCATTGTCATCTGCCTGATTGTCTGCATCATGGGGCTGACCAGCGCGGTGAGGATGCCGGTGGATTTGTTTCCGCCCATTGACATTCCGGTCGTCACCTGCGCCACCTTTTACAGCGGCATGCCTCCGGCCCAGGTCGAGGCCCAGATCACCAACACCTTCGAGCGTTTTTTTACCCTGGGCAGCAACATCGATCATATCGAATCGCGCTCGCTTCCCGGTGTGAGTCTTATCAAAGTTTTCTTTACTCCCGGCAGCAACCCGAACGCGGACGTCACGCAAATCTCGAATCTGGCCATGGCGGACTTGCGCCGTCTGCCCCACGGCACGCTGCCGCCGGTGGTGCTGAAGACCTCCGCCTCCTTTCTGCCGGTTTGCCTGCTGGCGGTGAAGGGCAAAGGGCTGTCGGAAACCGAGCTTCGAGACTATCTGCAATACGAAATCCGCGACCAGATCGCGGGCGTGCACGGGGCCACGGTGCCTCCGCCTTTCGGCGGTAAGTACCGCATGGAGATGGTCTACGTCAATCCGCTCAAGCTGCAGGCTTTGGGTTTGAGTCCGATGGACGTGGTGGGGGCGGTGAACCAGTCCAACCTCATCCTTCCGGCCGGCGACGTGCGCATTGGCCCCCTCGACTACAACATTTACACCAACGCGCAGGTAGCGAATGCCAGGCAACTGAACGACATTGTTCTCAAAACCGACGGCGAGAAGAATGTCTATGTCTCCGACGTGGGCCATGCCGTGGATGGGTCAGCCCTGCAA
>JBOGKI010000837.1:0-1748 GCA_050745605.1 Terriglobia bacterium
ATGAGGGCGTGGCGGATCTGATCGCGGCGCTGGAAAAGACGGTCTAAACAAAAGGTTGAAGAGCGCGAGTTGCGAGCTGGCGAGGTTAGATGAAATCGTGGGGTGAGCATGAAGAACAAAGAAGAGGCGGCGGGAGCTACGCAAATAACCCGGCGCACGTTTCTGGGCGGGAGCACGGCGGCGGCTGCGGCCTTCACCATTCTTCCCCGGCGCGTGCTGGGTGGAAACGGGCAAGCGGGCCCGAACGACAAGATCGCGGTTGCCTGCATTGGCGTAGGCGCGCAGGGCACGCGCGTGATGATGAACTATCTGAAAATGTCCGACGTGCAGGTGGTGGCGGTCTGCGACGTCAACCGCGAAACCAGCAACTATTCCGAGTGGGGCGAAGGCGAAATCCTGGGCAAGGAGCGCAAGCTGCTGAACGATTCCACCTGGGGAGCGGACTGGAAAGGTCCCACCTGTGGCCGCGAACCGGCGCGGCGGCTGGTGGAGGCCTATTACAGCAAGGTGCGGAACATTCCCGGCTACAAGGGCTGCGCGGCGTATAACGACTTCCGCGACTTGATTGCCAAAGAAAAAAGCTTGGACGCGGTGGTGGTGTGCACGCCGGACCATTGGCATGCTCACATTTCGATTTATGCCATGCGGCACGGCAAACATGTGTTTTGCCAGAAACCGATGACGCATACCCTTTATGAGGCGCGATTGATGGCGAAGGTGGCGCGCGAAACGAAGCTGGCCACGCAAGTGGCGGTGATGAACGAAGCTTCCAGTGCCACGCGCCTGCTGACGGAATGGGTGGCGGCCGGCGTGATCGGACAGGTGCGGGAAGTCCACAACTGGTCGCAGCGGCCCTACTGGCCGCAGGGCATCGAGCGGCCCAGGGAGGCGGACCCGGTGCCGCCAGGTTTCGATTGGGACCTGTGGCTGGGACCTGCGTCCTCGCGTCCTTACAACCATGTCTATCTGCCGTTTGTGTGGCGGGGATGGTATGACTTCGGCGAGGGCGCCATCGGTGATATGGGCAATTACAGTTTCGACACGATGTTCCGGGTGCTGAAGCTGACTTCACCCACGAGCGTCGAGGCCAGCTCCACGCCGCGTTTCCCGGAATCTTTCCCGGTGGGCGCGCTGATCCATTGGGATTTCCCGGCGCGCGAAGGCCGGGCGCCGGTGACCATCCATTGGTACGACGGCGACTTGCGCCCGCCACGGCCGCAGGAACTGGCGCCGGGCGAGGCCATGAGCAACCAAGATGGTGAAGGAATGCTGCTGGTGGGGGACCAGGGCAAAATCCTGTGCGGGTTTGAGGGCGAACATCCCCGCCTGATCCCGGGTAGTAGAATGAAAACTTTCCAACCGCCGCCCGATAATCTGCCCAAGTCTCCGGGAGCTTACCGCGAGTGGCTCAACGCCATCCGGGGCGGAGAACAGCCGCGCGCCAACTTTGAGTTTGAGCGAAAGGTGGTGGAGACGGTGCTGCTGGGAAGCATTGCGGTCCGCATGGCAAAGAAGCTCCAATGGGATCCCGCGAATCTGCGCTTCACCGGGCTGGATGAAGGCAGCGCCAGCGACCTTGCCACTGCCAACGCGTTGATTAATCCGCCGCGGCGCTCGCCGTGGGAACTTGCTTAGCGATGATTGCCAATTGTAGTGCCGTAGCGGCGGTCTGCGACCGCCAGTTTCTCCGCGCTCCCCGATTTGCATCGGGGCAGGCGCCGAGCGCCGCTACAGATTCACGCGCGCAG
>JBOGKI010000838.1:0-1740 GCA_050745605.1 Terriglobia bacterium
TCCAACCAACGGTGAACCAGCGCCGGATGATCTGACCGATATTTTGTGCCAGTTCGATAGAGAGTATAACCCGGCGCAGAACGGCCGGGGAGAAGCGAGATTCGAAGTCTCCCTTCGCCTGCATTTCAGGATCTTAAAGGCCGGCGAGGACGGGGTCCAAGCCGAGCGCAGCGAGTTCATCTTGAGCCTGGACGCCGTCCGCAGCCGGCCTTAGACACACTCCGGCAGGCGAAGGGAGGCTCCGCTCCACTCGATGTTAGGCTGCGGCCATGCAAGTCAGCGGCGCGGGTGGTCGATACCCCAACGCACTGTGCGGACGCACGGTGTTATAGTGCTTCCTCCACATCTCAATCACCACCCGGGCTTCTTTGAGCGAATAGAAAATCTCTCCATTCAAACATTCATCCCGCAGCTTGCCGTTGAACGATTCGCAGTACCCGTTCTCCCACGGGCTGCCAGGCTCGATAAATAGCGGCTTGGTCCCCACCGTTTCGAGCCATTGGCGAACCCGCCGCGCGGTCATCTCCGCGCCATTATCCGATCGAACATGTTCCGGCTTGCCGTGGGCGAGCATACACTCGCCCAGCAGCTCGATCACGTGCGCGCTGTTCAATCGCCGCGCCACCCGGATCGCCAAACATTCCCGCGTAAATTCGTCGATCATCACCAGCAATCGCAAGCCGCGGCCGTCGTGCGTGCGCGCATCCACGAAATCGTAGCTCCACACATGATTGAGGCGTTCCGGCCGCAGCCGGATGCAGCTTCCATCGTTGAGCCACAATCTCCTCCGCGGCTGGTGCTTGGCCGGAACCTTCAACCCCTCGCGACGCCAGATGCGTTGCACGCGATCTTTCCCGATACACCAGCCCGCATGTTTCAGTAGCGCCGTGATCCGCCGGTAGCCGAACCGTCCGTACTGGCTGGCCAGCGCGACGATCGCCTGGGTCAGCCGGTCTTCATCGTTTCGCTGCGTGGGTTGGTACCGCTGCGTCCCGCGCGGCTGGCTCGCCAATCGGCACGCATGCCGTTCACTCAATCCTTTCTCCCGAGCGTGGTGAACGGCGCCGCGACGCCGCTCGGGACTTAAAAGTTTCCCTCCGCAATGTCCTTCAGGATCTGCTTTTCGACGGTGAGGTCGGCGACGGCGCGCCGCAGTTGCGCATTCTCACGCTGCAGATCCTTGAGCTTCTTGGCCTGTTCGATCTGCAATCCACCGTACTCCTTGCGCCAGCGGTAGAAGGTCTGGTCGGTGATTCCGGCCTCTTTTGCGGCTTGTGGCACCGTTTTGCCTTGCCCCATCAGCACTTCGATCTGCCGCAGCTTGGCCACGATCTGCTCGGCCGTAAACGTCTTCTTCGGCATCTTTCCGGTTCCTTTCTGTGTTCCAGTCTCTCAGTCCAACTGGTACAGAAATCCCCGGTCAGGTCAATGTAATCGCCCGCAATCGGCGCGCCTGACATAACACAACGGAAGTTCGCTCCGCGTGAGAGCTTCATACCGTTCTTGGCCGCCTCGGCGTCCTTCGGCTTCCCCATCTTCACCGTGAACCGGTAGCCATCGTGCTCGATCACCGGCTCGATATAAGCCTCCTTGCCCGGCTTGGTGGAGAGCATAAACGTAGAAGCCAGCGGCACATCTACGTCCGCGAAGGCCGGGTTGGGACTCTTCACCGTCCGCGCCCACAACCAGGCGATCACGGTCAATTTTCTGCCCACCAGCGGCAACAGATCGGGGCGATCC
>JBOGKI010000839.1:0-1739 GCA_050745605.1 Terriglobia bacterium
TAGACATCATGGACATCAATACCCTTAGTCTAGCCGACGTTACCAAATTCACCGATGAGCAAGCACGTCAGTACCTCGAAGCGATTCGGTGGCCCAAGGGCGCTGATTGTGCTCACTGCGGAAGCCCGAAGGTTACGAAACTGGGCGGCCAGGCAGCTCGAACCGGACTCTACAAGTGCCGTGATTGCCGGAAGAAGTTCACGGTCATGGTGGGCACAATTTTCGAGGATTCGCACATTCCACTCCGCAGTTGGGTCATTGCCTTTCATTTAATGTGTTCGTCAAAAAAGGGATTTAGCGCCATGCAACTTCAGCGCAACCTTGGCCTCAAATCCTATAAATCTGCGTGGCACATGGCGCACCGCATCCGGCACGCGATGAAGGAGGAAGGATTTGCAGATCTTCTCCAGGACGCCGTTGAAGTTGACGAGACTTATGTCGGTGGAAAGCTGAGGGCTGGGCCGCACGCCAATCATCCGGGCGAGCGCCCTCAAGACAGGCCAGCCGTCATGGCGAACAAGTCCCCCGTCGTGGCTCTTGTCGAGCGAAATGGAAGGGTACGCTCCATGCATGTTGCCAACGTGACCGCAGCGAATCTTAAAGAAATCATCCGTAAGAACGTCGAGCCTTCCGCTCACGTGATGACCGACGAAGCTGGCGTTTACGATTTCGTCGGCAAAGAGTTTGCCCGGCACAGCACGGTGAATCACCGCAACCGGGGATATTCCCGGTTGGAAGCGGATGGCACGCTAGCCAGTACGAACACCGTTGAGGGCTATTTCAGCATCTTGAAGCGCGGGGTTTACGGAACGTTTCACAACCTAAGTAAACAGCACTTACACCGCTATTTGAGCGAATTCGATTTCCGGTACAATGCCCGTAAGATCGAGGATGGGGAGCGCGCTGCTTTGGCGATCCAAGGAGCCGAAGGCAAGCGATTAATGTACAAATGACTTGTACAGCCAGCAAAGAAAGCTATTCCCCTCCGCCTCTTATTCGTAGAGGTTAAAATTCTCGCCATCGATGCCATCGAAGAATAAACCCGAGAACCCCCGCAACAGCAAGCCGATCTCCCTGTACCCACTCAAGCCCGCAGAAGCGCTTAGGCCATGTTAATAAATAACTGATTAAATCGATCTTCCGTTTTTCGGATGAAGCGTATAGTTCCAGTCCCCATGGAATTTCCCTGGCTCGATACGAAGGGTGGCCATTTGATCATCCGTAATTTTCTGGCCTTTGGGATAACGACTGGTGTCTAACTCGCAACGAACCTTAAGGCCGCTGTTCGTGCGCGTGGCCGCAATCAGACTGACAATCACCGCCAGGCTCACCAAGGGGCGCCCCCGCCAATTCTGACTGATGAAAGAGAATAACCGATGCTCGATCTTGTTCCACTTGCTGGTTCCGGGAGGGAAGTGGCATACGCTGATGGATAGCCGTGTCTGGTCCGCCAACTTTTGCAGTTCCCACTTCCACAATCGAACCCGCGCCCCATTGCTGCCCCCAGAGTCCGCCGTGATCAGCAAGGATTTCGCTCGAGGATAGGCGGAACGCCCCATCGTTTGCCACCACCGCCGAATACTGTGGACGGCAAAGGCGGCGGTATCGTGGTCGATGCCGACACTCACCCAGCCCATGTTGCGGGTCAGATCGTAGACCCCGTAGGGAGCCACTTTCCCCTTGGCCGGAATCAGGAAGTCGTGAACGCGGACCCGACGCGGTTTTCCACGAGGTCGCCA
>JBOGKI010000840.1:0-1726 GCA_050745605.1 Terriglobia bacterium
TCATAAACGTCCCGCACCTTGCCGCGCGACAAGAGTGGGACCCCGGGAAGATGGGATTCGAGAAGAACTTTTTGTTCGCTTAGTTGGATCACACTGAAACCGGACCTTGCTTATTCTAGGGGATGGATTGGGATTGTCAACGGAAAAATTTACCCGGCGCGCGCCGTATGGAAAGCGCCGGAAATCATATCAAGAACTGGTGGGAATCGCCGGCAAAACGGAGGTTTCAGAGGATGCAGGTTAGGCCGGCAGCGCCACCGGCTCCGGTTCCATCTGCTCCAGGCGGACCGAGACGAGCCGTGAAACCCCGGGCTCCTGCATGGTAACGCCGTACAGGACGCGGCAAATCTCCATGGTCCGCTTGTTGTGAGTGATCAGGATGAATTGGGTGTGGCTGCTCATCTGTTCGACGAGCCGCGTGAACCGCTCTACGTTGGCGTCGTCGAGCGGAGCATCCACTTCATCCAGGATGCAGAAGGGACTTGGGGTGAAGCGGAAGATGGCAAGGAGCAAGGCGAGCGCGGTCAACGCTTTTTCGCCGCCGGAGAGCAACAGCACGTTCTGCAAACGCTTGCCGGGCGGCTGCGCAACAATATCAATACCGCTTTCCGGGTCGGTCTCATCGCTCAGCCGCATCTCGCCGTTTCCGCCCCCAAAGAGCGTGCGGAACGTATCGGAAAAGAACCCATTAACAGCCTGGAAGGCCTCGCGGAACTGGCGGTGCGAAACCTGGTCAATCTCGCGGATGGTCTGGGCGGTATCGTTAATCGAAGTCAGCAGGTCCTGGCGCTGAGTATCCAGAAAAGCTTGCCGCTCCTCGGCCTCCCGCAGCTCTTCCAAAGCCATCATATTCACCGGCCCCATGCGCTCCATTCGGGCTCGAAGCCCTTCGGCGTCCTGGCCGGCTTGAGAAAGCTCTTCGCCTTGCAGAATTTGGTCCTGCCTGACTTCACTGAGCAAAGCACGCGGTTCAAGGCCAAGTTCCTGGTGGCAGCGCTGAACGTGGTGAGCCAGATCCGACTCCGCCCTTGCCAAAGCCACCTCGGCGGCCGAGCGCTGCTCACGGCGGGCATCAAGCTCGGCGCGCCGCGAGTCCACCAGCGGATTCAGTTCGTCGCGCCGGGCTCGCATGTCCGAGGCTTGCTGTTCAAGGCTGGCCAAGCGCGCGCGCTCACTCTCCTGCGTCGCGGCAACCTCCGCCAGCCGTTCCACCGCTTGTTGCCCATCAGCCTGCCATCGGCTCATCTCATCGGCCAGAGTACTGGTCATAGCTTCCAACCGGTCCTGGCGCTCACGAGTTTCGGCGGCCTGGCTGGCGAGGCGCTGGCCGTCCGTTTCCACGCCATTCATTTTTTCACGGAGCCCGCTGGTGCGGGATTGGGCTGCCCCCAAGTCCTGGCCCAACCGGTCCAGGGTGGTCCTCAACTCGCGAGCCGCCTCCACGGTTTCGGCCAAGGCCTTCTCATTCCTTACTCGTTCCTCGCTTCCCTGCGCCAAACTCGACTCCAGCTCGGCCCGCCGCCCCCCAATTCGTTGTTTCTCTTCTTCCAACAAGGAGGATTCCTGTTCGAGGGTCTTAAGGCGCGAGACCATCGAATCCAAAACCCTTCGTGTCTGGCGCAGCTTTTCGTTGGCGACCAGCGATTGCTTCTCCGCATCCTGCCGGGCCGTGCTCAGCCGCGCCAACTCTTCTTCGTTTCGCTGGACGCTTTCCTTCAGAGTGGCC
>JBOGKI010000841.1:0-1726 GCA_050745605.1 Terriglobia bacterium
CAGTACCCCACCGGCGCTGATTCACTGCTCGGCCTGCGTGAGGAACCTCGGGCTTTTTGGTGGAGACATCCTCAGATGCAGCGATTTCCTGCGGCGGGCGCCTCATGAAAGGCTCCGCCGTATCCCCCGTGACTTCACGGGTGCTGAGGCTGCGCGGTGCACCGCGCTACCTCGGTATGGACCGCAATCGGTTCAACGCGGAAGTACGGCCCTATGTGCCGGAAATGCCCATCGGCAGACAGGGTATCGGTTTCGACCGGCTTGATTTGGACGCCTGGTTTGACGACTATAAGAGTCGCAACGGGCGTCCCGGAAGGAGAACTTCATGGGACGAAAAGCAACCCCAGGACTATATAGACGCGGTAAGTCCTGGCACATTGACAAAATCATCCTCGGAAAGCGCGTTTGCGAAAGCACAGGCACAGATGATCTCGAAGAAGCGGAACGCCATTTAAGTGAGATCGTCCGGCAACGGCGAGAACTGAAGTTATTCGGAACCCGCCCACGTCGCAGCTTTAGCGAGGCTCTGGCTCGCTACTTTCAAGAGCGTAGCAGCACTGAGAATGACGCGTACCACTGCGGGATGCTAGATAAATTGGCCGGCCATTTGGATATATCGGAAATCCACATGGGCATTTTCCAGCCGTTCATACGGCAGCGTCAGAAAGATGGGGTCAAGACCAAGACCATCAATCTGACGTTGTCTGTAGCACGGGCGGTGCTAAACAAGGCCGCCGCGGAGTGGTTTGACGAGACTGGTAAGACCTGGCTGCAGGCGCCGCCGAAGATAAAGCTTCTGCGGGTGACCGACGCGGCCAGAGCTTATCCGTTAAGTTGGAATGAGGAACGGGAGCTGTTTTCTCGCTTGCCGGTTCACTATCAACGCCCCTGCCTGTACGGAATCAATACAGGTTTACGGCAAGAGTTGATTTGTGGCCTCAAGTGGGAATGGGAACACAGCGTGCCGGAGATCGAACGGACTGTGTTCCTGGTACCGGGTAATACAACAGGTGTGAAAAACGGTGAGGATTGGCTCGTAGTCCACAACCGTATTGCGCAGTCTGTAATTGATTCGGTACGTGGGAACCATCCTGAATATGTCTTCGGATACAAAAGCGACCGCTTGTATAGGTTGAACAACACGGCTTGGCATCAAGCCTGGAGGAAAACAGGACTACCGACAGATGCACGAATGTGGCGCAAGGGCGTACATAACTTGCGGCACACCTTCGGGCATCGGTTGCGAGCGGCTGGCGTATCAAATGAAACGCGGCACGCTCTTTTGCACCACAAGAGCCGGGACATGAGTACCCACTACTCCATCCCGGAAATTCGCGAACTGGTGGAAGCGGTAGACCGATTGTGTGAAGCCAAGGCGTCAGGGATGACAGTGTTACGGCTGGTGGGTTGAAATAGTCCCGCAAAAGTCCCGCAACTTAGCAGGACGTTTGAGGGAGGGTGTGCTAAGTCATTGAAAAGTTGGCGCGCCTGGAGAGATTCGAACTCCCGACCCCCTGGTTCGTAGCCAGGTACTCTATCCAACTGAGCTACAGGCGCGAAATCAATAAACCTTCCTGCACGGAACGTCCCTGTAGGGCTCCCAGCTCGGCTTCCTGCCTCGCGCTCGACCGGATCGAACTGCCACTGGCAGTTCGATTCAAGGCGCCGGTCGAGCCCAACTGAGCTACAGGCGCGTGGAGATGCGGATTATCCCGGAGCGTCCGAT
>JBOGKI010000842.1:0-1725 GCA_050745605.1 Terriglobia bacterium
TTGAGGCGCTTCTGTAGCGGCGGTGTCCCCACCGCCGTCATTGATTCTACGGAGCTTCGGCGCTGAGAGCCTGCCCTGAACGAAGTGAAGGGACAGCGCCGCTACAGCAAACTGTACCACTACCAAAAAACACCTTGACTTGGGCCGCTGACGGGGGTATTATCATTAAGTAACCCCCCTCGCGCCTATAATCCGCTGTAATGATTTGTCGTGCTGAGAGCCCAGAGACCAGCAACCGCTTCATTGCGTGTTACTTGTCACACGTCACTGATCTCTCGTCTCTGTCTTTGAGGGAGGCATCATGCCAGAAGAATTGATCGATAACCTTAACTTACCCGGCGACAGCGCCGAATCCGCCAGTGCTTCCGGGCCAGACCGCGAACAAGACACGGGTGGCGCCGACATCAACCTTAACTTACCCGGCGAGAGCGCCGAATCCGCCAGTGCTTCCGGGCCAGACCGCGAACAAGACACGGGTGGCGCCGACATCGCCTTTCATGGTGGCGACCCGAAGGCCGGTGGCTCGGCCCCTAATGCGACGCCTACCTCCAAGGCAATGGATGTGCCGCCCGTTCGGGACGTACCCCCGTCGCCGCCGGAATCCCAGCCCCGGCTCCAGGCGCGGACCGCGAAACAGATTGCCGCCAGCCGCCGCAACGCCCGCAAGTCCACCGGTCCCCGCACGCTGGCCGGCAAAGCCCGGGTGGCGCGCAACGCCATCCAGCAAGGGCTTTACGTTCGGGAGAATGGCGGCTACGCCCAATGCCTGGCCGGCAGCATGGAGGAGATGGGTGAAGACCCCAAGCAGTTCTCTCGCATCCAGGAAGGACTGATGAGCGCTTTGCGGCCTGTGGGTGCGGCGCAAACCATGTTGGTGGAAGACATCGCCTCACTGCGCTGGGAGCGACGGCGGTTGGAGCGGGCCCAGGCGGCGCTGGTGTCGCGCCGCATGCAGCAGCTCGAATTGGTGAGGCAAAGACACAGCTTGCAGGTAAGCCAGCAGATCACCGCCGACATTCCCGTCTCCTTTTTGCGGCTCGGCGTGCTCTGGACGCGGGATTCCGCCACCAAGTTTCAGAAAATGCTGGAATGGCTGGAGGGCCTGAAGGAGAGGCTGGAAGTGGGCGAGTTCTCCGGCGCTGAAGCATTGATTGGCTGGATCTTCGGCGAGAATCTCACCCTGCGGGGGGCCATGATCAAAGGGCTGTTTCAGGAATTGGCCGAAGCCGGCCCGGGAATCATGAGGCCATCGGAGCGTCCCGCCGGCTGGTTTACTCTGCGTCGCGAGTTGCTGGCGGAAATCAGCAACGTCACCCAGCAATATCAGCTCTACCTCCGAGAAAACGTGGAGCTTACCCCCACCATGCGGGAAGAATGCCTGGCCCCGACCGTCGATCAGCGCTGGTTGATGCGGCAGATGAGCCTGGTCGACCGCCAGATTGAAAGGAAAACCCGGCTGCTCCTGGACATGCAACAGGCGAGCTCGAAACGGGATGAAGCTCCGGAATGTGAGGCATCAGCACCCGGCGCAGAGCGCCCGGACGAGGCGAGTGGACCGAGAAAGTTGATAGAAAAAAGGATTGTTTAAACAAACCCACAAGTTACTGATAACAATAGGAAACTCGAGGAACAAACCCATTCAAAGCCAAAACAAAGCCGCCGCAAAAAGCAACAAGCCATTTAGTATCAAATAGTTACATAGATTTCAGAACAAAGCCAAGCAAG
>JBOGKI010000843.1:0-1724 GCA_050745605.1 Terriglobia bacterium
CCCAACCGGTGCGCGTGTCGGTGGCTTCCCGGCCGGTGCAGCCTTCCCCGTTATTCAGGCGGGTCGGCGTCCACGACTTCACTTTCGAGGCCTGCTCAGGCTTCACGCGTGTTACGGCCTGCGGGGTCGCTCAGCCACCCAAGGTGGCCTTTGTCACAAGGCTTCGACCTGACCCGTTACCAGGCCAAGCCGCTTGTCAGCTACCAGACTTACCGACAACTATCTGGGTGGGACTTTCACCCACCGGTGATCTGCGCCGTTGGGGCGCACTGAATAGTCCGGGCTAGAGCGCCGCTACAGCGAAATGAGTCGAAAGAAGCTAAAGTCTTACCTTGCCCATGCCGAAAGTCTATGGGGAGAGTAATAGGGCCACAGGGTGTGGAGTATCCATCCACCTGAGGCGAAGTTTGAGCGAAAGAAAGTGCCGGCCCATGGCTGATGTCAACACAGCGCCCGTGAAGATACTGATTGCCGAAGACGAACCTCTGTCCAGGCGCGTCCTTTACCAGAACCTCCGAACCTGGGGTTATGACGTCCTGGTGGCCGCCAACGGCAGTGAGGCGTGGGACATATTAATGCGTGAACCGGACGTGCACGTCGCCATTTTGGATTGGATGATGCCGGGGAGGGACGGAATCGAGGTCCTGCGCCTGGTTCGGGAGCATCTGGCCGGCCGGTTCATTTATCTCATTATGCTGACGGCGCGCGCCGGCAAGGATGATGTGGTGGAAGGGCTGACGGCTCAAGCGGACGACTACATCACCAAGCCCTTCAATCAGGCGGAGCTGAAAGCACGGCTTCAAGTCGGCCTACGGGTGGCCGGATTGCAAAGGGCGCTGGCTGAGCGCGTCCGGGAACTGCAAGAGGCGCTGGCGAAGGTCAAGACACTCCAGGGATTGCTGCCCATTTGCTCCTATTGTAAGCGCATTCGCAATGATCAGAACTATTGGCAGCAGGTAGAAATTTACATCGCCGCCCACTCTCATGCCGAATTTACTCATGGGATCTGCCCAACCTGCTACGCTGAACACGTTCAAACCGAACTGGACGAGCTGGCCAGAGCCTGATCCGGAATCTGGCGGGGACCGCTCGATTGCCCCGGCATAGCTCAGCGCGGCGCCAGGCTAGAGTATTGTGGTAAGGTAGTCTGGCGAGGTGCTGAAACCAGGCTCCGGGATCCTGTCATCCGCACCGCATCGAAACAGCTCGCAGGCGGAGACCAGACTCGGGACATAAGAAGAGGCTGGCAGCGCTTGGCACTCGGCGGGCGGCGCTCAGCAAACAGCATCTACCGAACGCTGCGGACGTTAGCAGGGCTTTTGCGGAGAGCTGACGGCTTGCTTCGTGTTTGAGGTGAATGGTCAGAACCATGAAAGCGCTTATTGCGGAAGACGATCCTATTTCGGCGCGGCTGCTCCAGGCCTCCCTGGTGAAGTGGGGTTATGAGGTCGTCGTTACCCGGAATGGCGGGGACGCCCTCCAAACGCTTCGTCAGCCCGATTCCCCGCGCCTGGCGATTCTGGATTGGATGATGCCGGGAATGGATGGTCCCAATGTGATTCGGGAGCTGAGAAAGGATCAAAAAGGGGCGTATATTTACGCCATCCTTTTGACCGCCCGGGATCGAAAAGAGGATCTGGTCCGGGGTCTCGAAATGGGAGCGGACGACTATCTGGTAAAGCCTTTCGACCTCCACGAGCTCAAGGCCAGGGTGAGGGCAGGCC
>JBOGKI010000844.1:0-1720 GCA_050745605.1 Terriglobia bacterium
AGACCGGTTCCGACAATCTGGATGAGAAACGATTTGATGCGCTCGATTCGCTTCCAGCCGACATGGTGAGTGAGACCGAACGGTGGCGGCTTGGTTTGCCGGGGAGCAGCGGGACGTGAAGGCTTATGCCGTATCCGGCGATACCCTTTTGCTTCGAGAGACTCTCGCGAGCTGCCACTGTTATCAGTCTGGTGACCGTGTTGCGCTTACGGAAGAAGAAGCCGCCAAGTTGCTTTTGAACTCGAAGTGGCCAGGTATCGAGCCTCTTGCAGAAGAAACGAAACGGAAGGTGAGTGCGCGGGCCGCTGGGTAGGGGTTTAGCATCCGGCTACTTCAGGGGCCGGGTGCTCTGGGGGTTGCTCTCTTGCAAATTAGAGGAAGGGCCTGCTCCTTGTCCCTTCTTTCGAGTGCTCGGAAGGGGAGCGACCTCCCTTTTCTAAGGAGTAAGATAAGTGAGAGGGGTGGAATGACGTGTCCGGTTTGCCATTTGAAGATGCGGACTGTTGGTTCTGTGGCCGGGGATGGCGTTCAGCACCGTCTGCGCCAGTGCGAAAATTGCGGCAAGCGGATGGTGACCAAGGAAGAAGGCTGTAGAACGGCAGAATACCAGCGCGCTCGCGCGGGATATGCAAACCGGTTGTATACAGCCCGACGCTCGGGCTGTACACCGAGGTAGGCATTTGGGTTTCTGGGGTCCCACTGCCAGCCCCCGAGCCCTTTTAGGATCGGTCTGGTAGCCCCGGCCCGATCCTGTCAGGTAGGTAGGTTGCTACTTTGCTGCGGCTGTCTCCTTCAGCTTCAGCCATGCTCCGTTGGCCGAGTAGCAAACCTACCCTTTTTAGGCGCTTGGTCTAACCCTCAAGCCGCAAGCGTGGCGTGTCCTTTCACGCATCCCGCGCCAATATCCCTGCAAATTTCCACAGTTGTGACACGATCCCTGATCCGTTGGTGACACGATCCCTGATTCGCCACATGAGTGGTGAGCCGTGAGGGAATCGAACCCCCAACCTACTGATTAAGAGTCAGTTGCTCTACCAATTGAGCTAACGGCCCACGAGCTGTGACTACGTTCTGCGTCTCGCAGTGTAACGAAAATCTTAGTAGCTGGCAATCGGTTTCAGACGCGTCGGCGCGTCGTAATCGATTTAGCGGACGTTTCTTCTTACACAATTCGCCAAATCGCGGGCACTGGTACCACAAATTCCCGGCACCGGGCTGAGTAACCAGCCACTAGCGGAGCAATTCCTCCAGGCGTACCGCCTGATCGGTCTTGTCATCCCGATATTTGATGATCACTGGAGTGTAAAGAGACAGCCCGAGTTCTTGGCCGCGGCCGTGCGTGACGGCGCGCGAACCCGGAACGACGACTGCGCCCGGAGGCACCATCAGCGGCGTTTCGCCCTCGCGGCGGTAAACCGCGTCGCGCACCATGTCGTACAGCGGTGTCGAGCCGGTCAGGATGGTACCCGCCGCCAGCACCGCGCCGCGCCCCACGATCGTGCCTTCGTAGACGCCACAGTTCCCGCCCACCAGCACTTCATCTTCGATGATGACAGGCATCGCGCCGACCGGCTCCAAGACGCCGCCAATCTGCGCCGCTGCCGAAAGGTGGACCCGCTTGCCGATCTGCGCGCAGGAGCCGACCAGCGCGTGCGAATCAATCAGCGCGCCGTCATCCACGTAAGCGCCGACGTTCACATACATGGGCGGCATGCAGACC
>JBOGKI010000845.1:0-1706 GCA_050745605.1 Terriglobia bacterium
TGGAGCAACGAGGTGTCAAGCCGAAGTTGTTGAGAAAGGGCCGCGATGTCGTCCGGTAGGGCCATATTCAGTTCGCGATTGGGTGGAGTCAGCACCCGGTCTACTTATTCTACAATCTTCCATTTTCACATTCGGCCCGACCGACAACATAACACCTGACCGCCGCCGAAGACAATCGCCGCCGGATTTTCACCATTCGGAGCTTCCAGCGGCCCTCGGGAATTTTAATCCCATCCTCTGATGTTAGCACGCGAAATTATCTTGCCACGTTGTGAAACCGAACGGTTTCTTCTGCATCTGATCGAGGCGACAGGGGTTTCGCGGGCAGCCAGCCAGTAGCGCAGAGTTTCGTCTCCCAGAAACTCTGCGGCTCGTCATCAGATTCGTCGCCACTCATCCCTGGATATCAAGACGCAGTCGCGACAAGCACTGAATCATAACCTCCCACGACGCCTCCCAAAACAAAACCCGCAGAGTTTCAAGACCTGAAACTCAGCGCTACCGACTTAACCCGGTTAGCTGTTACCGGATGACGTGGATGCGAACGCCAAGTTTCAGGTTTTTCCAGGCGCGGTCTGCCGTGTATACGGGAGCGCGAAGAGAAATTCCGAGAGCCAGGCAAGCCCGGTCACCCAGCGATAAGCCCAGGCGGCGGCCCTGGGCCACAAGGCTTCCGGCGATCTTAGCGTGTTGCTCGGTGAACGGCGCCGCTTCCAGGATCGGGCTAAGCGTGTCTTCCCACGCCTCATCAGGGTCGGCCCCTTCCCGCACCAGCTTCCCATGGACTTCGGCCAGATTCACCGTGCTGCTGGTGGCGTAGCGTAGCAGTTGCGGAGTGAGCGCCTCCGCGCCCGCCTCCTGGTTCAGCAAGGCGAGCAGCGCCGAGGCATCCAGCACAACCTTATTCAAGTTTGGCGGCCTCCCGGCGCTCTTGGATCAGCTCATCCGCCAGGGACCTTCCGGGCTTTACGTATCGTCGGACGCGGCTCTGGGCGTGCTCGATGCGGCGCTTCAGGGTGGTGATCCGAAGCTCGCCCCGCCGGACCCGTCCCACCACTTCGTCTCCGGGCTGAATGTCGAGGGCTTTGCGAATGGCGGCGGGGAGAACAACCCGCCCACTTTCATTGACCCGCATTCGAATGACCTGTGCCACGTCAAAATCTCCAAATATGACAGATTCACACTTCATGACACATTCTAACACGGTCCTGGAAATTTCAGAAGACGGTAGGTGGCAGGGAGTTGGATAGAGCGGACGCCGACTTCGGGACCCTAAGCTGTACCGACATGTGGCCATCACGCGTGTAGACCAGCGTGCCCTTCCTATCAGTGATGCGATTCACTTTTCCGTCCCCCCCTGATTCTTCCATCCAGGCCAGACGCCACGCCCCGATCAACTTCTCCCTTGCAGAACCGGGGCCTGCGTCTTTCTTTTCTGCAGACTGCGCCCGCGAAAGTCCACTGAACACCGCAACGGCTGCCAACGTCCAGCAAAGCAGTGCTTTCATGCTCGATTCCTCCTGTCACAACTGAAGCCGAGAGCCCTGGCAAGGCCCGACTCCGAAGCAGACTTCCTTCGTTCTTAGTAATACTAGGTTAAGTTCTACGAGGTGTCATTGAACTGCGTAAGACACCACGCACAGCGTCCGCTGAGCCTAATCAGCACCGCCAGGAGTTGCTTCCGAACTCGGGGCAGACTCCAGGTC
>JBOGKI010000846.1:0-1700 GCA_050745605.1 Terriglobia bacterium
CACCGCGAAACGCGCGACGTGTGCCACCTGCCGGCGGACGCCTCGCATGGATTCCCGCGTACGCGGGAATGACGCGGCCCGCGACAAACGCAGGCCTCAAAAGAAAGGTCTGCGCCAGCCATCCTGGAGGAGACAAGTCCGAATTGCGTCCCACACGTTCTGAGCCATTCGAGTATAATCAGAGGGCACATCATCCTTTGACGCGGTTCGATCATGCGGTATAACAATATCCTGGAAGACATTGGCCACACGCCCCTCATCCGCCTGAACCGCATTCCCAAGCGCAGCAAGGGCGAAGTCTACGTGAAGTGTGATTTTCTGAATCCCGGCGGCAGCGTCAAGGATCGCATCGGAATTGCGATGATTGATGATGCCGAGCGCAAGGGCCTTCTGAAGCCCGGTGGAACCATTGTGGAGGCAACTTCGGGCAACACCGGCATGGGATTGGCGCTGGTTTCCGTGGTAAGAGGCTACAAGGCCATCTTCACGATTACGGATAAGCAGTCCAAAGAAAAAATCGATTTGCTCAAGGCATTGGGAGCGGAAGTCGTGGTGTGCCCCACCGCGGTCCCGCCGGACGATCCCCGCAGTTATGTATCGATGGCGGATAAGATCACCCGCGATGCGCCGAACGCCTACCATCCCGACCAGTATCACAATCCCGCGAACCCGGAGGTCCACTACCGCACCACCGGTCCGGAAATCTGGGAGGATAGCGAGGGCCGCATCACGCACTTTGTGGCCGGCATGGGAACCGGGGGAACCATCAGCGGCATCGCGCGCTTCCTGAAGGAGAAGAATCAGAACGTGAAGATCATCGGCGCCGACCCTGCCGGATCGATTCTTTATGACTTCTTCCACACCGGCAAGGTGGTGAAGGGAGAAACCTACAAAACCGAGGGAATTGGCGAGGACTTTTTCCCGAGCACGCTCGATTTCAGCCTCTTGGACGATGTCATCCGCGTCACCGACAAAGAATCCTTCCAATGGGCGCGGAAACTCGCCCGCATGGAAGGCATCTTCGGCGGCGGCTCGGCCGGAACGGCGCTGGGCGCGGCGGCCAAGGTTTTTCCCACGCTCGCTGAAAACGACCTGATGGTCATTTTCATTCCCGACACCGGCATGCGCTACTTGAGCAAGGTTTACAACAACGAATGGATGAAGGATAACCGCTATCTGGAATCACCCGTGCCGCTGATGGCGGAAGAGATTGTTCAGACCAAAATCGACACCGGCCAGCGGCGGGACCTGGTGACCGTCGCGCCAACCGATTCGGTTTCTTCGGCGCTGGAGCGAATGCAAGCCCACGACTTTTCCCAACTACCGGTGTTCGACGGCGGCGTACCGGTGGGCGCGCTTTACGAGGATGAGATTCTGAACCTGGCTCTGGAAGGCAGTGACCTGAAGAGGATGCTGGTGGCGGAAGTGATGAGCGCCGGGTTTCCCGTCCTCGAACCCGGATCGACCATCGAGCAGATTACTTCCTGCATCACGCGGGACTGCCCGGCGGTTTTCGTGGACTTCGGCGCGGGCCGCTACGAAATCCTCACCAAGTACGACCTGCTGCACTCCATTGCGAGGCTCGCGGAACAGCCGAAGTAAGGGCAGCTCAGAGCGCCACAGACGTTTTGGACCCTTTGCCCGGCTAAAGCCGGCCTCTACGCGACGCGCGAGCCGCGATGGGCCGTGAACCTGTTGGG
>JBOGKI010000847.1:0-1697 GCA_050745605.1 Terriglobia bacterium
TGGGTAGTGAGCCTTTTCGATGTTCCCTGAGACTTTCCAAGAGTTGTGTGTGCCGTAGCCACGGCCTGACAACGATCCCTAGCCCGGATTAATCGTGAAGTCTAATTCGAGGACCGTCAGGGCACGGTCTTAACCGTTCAGTTTCCCCTCTTCAACTGAACAGTTTTTGGCTCTGTAGCACAATTTGTGGGTCTTTTCCCCAGTAAAGTAAGAAAGTCGACGACGACGACGCTAAAGAAAACCCCACAGGGCAGGCGCCGCAAAAAGCGCGGCTGAGATGGAAAGAAATGCGAGGGGGGATCGCTGGTCCCCGGCGGTTGGGTTAGTCTGTGGTTGGAAGCAGCAGACAAACCCTCCGAAAGGAGACCAGCCATCCAACTCGAAGTTAAAACGATTCTGAATCGAATTCAACACGATGTAGGCTTTGTTTACCAGGACGTTCGGTTTGGTGGTCGGCGAAGGCACGCGGACCACATTGAGATTACCCTGGAGCCGCATCAGGGCATCCGACGGAGGTGCTCCGAGTGTCAGCGTCCGGCACCGGGCTATGACCAACTGCCAGCGCGGCGGTGGCGGCACGTGCCGCTGTGGGGGATTCCGACTTGGTTGGTCTATGCGCCGCGGCGGGTGCACTGTCCCGAGCACGGGGTGGTGGTAGAGCATCTGCCCTGGAGCGACGGTAAGCGTCCGGTGACGACGGTAATGATGGGCTTCTTGGCCCGCTGGGCGCGGCGGCTGAGCTGGCGGGAGACGGCCCAGGTGTTTCAGACCAGTTGGGAGGCCGTCTATCGATCGGTGGAATGGTTTGTGCAATGGGGTCTGGCACATCGGGAGCTCGGCAGCGTCGAGTCGGTCGGGATCGACGAGATTCACTGGGGAAAGGGTAAGCGGGCCGATCGCTTCCTGACCGTGATCTACCAGATTGATGCCCCTTGCCGGCGCTTGCTGTGGGTGGGGCGGCGGCGGACGCAGGCCACCTTGCGGCGAGGTCTGAAGGCGTTGGGGCCAGAGGTAGTCAAGGGGTTGCGTTTCATTTGCAGCGACCTGTGGCAACCCTACTTGCAGGTGATGGCCGCCCAGGCGGGTCAGGCCTTGCACGTCGTGGATCGCTTCCATATCACCATGCACCTGAACCAGGCGGTCGATCAGGTGCGCCGGGCGGAGAGTTCGCGCCTGCGGGTAGAGGGCAAGGCGAGGGCGCAGCGGCTGAAGGACATGCGCTGGACGTTGTTGCGCCGAGGCAGCCGGGTGCGCGGGCGGGCCCGGCAAAAGCTCGACGTCCTGTTGGCCAGCAAGCTGGCGACCGCCCGAGCCTGGGAATTGAAGGAAACCTTCTCCCATTTCTGGAGCTACCAATCCGTGACCTGGGCCGGAGCCTTTCTCGACTATTGGTGCTTCCGGGCGATGCGCAGCCGCCTGGAGCCGATGAAGAAAGTCGCCCGCATGTTGCGCACTCACGAGGAACTGCTGCTGAACTGGTTTCGGGCCAAAGGCGAGATTTCCAGCGGTGCGGTCGAGGGTCTCAACAACAAGATTCGAGTAGTGACCAGACGCTCGTACGGCTTTCGCACCTACGACACCATGGAAATCGCCCTTTATCATACGCTAGGACGACTCCCCGAGCCGGAATCAACCCACAGATTCTGCTGAGGAGGCGGAAGAACAGGGAGGAGAATAGGATGGCGTATCCGCAAGAG
>JBOGKI010000848.1:0-1697 GCA_050745605.1 Terriglobia bacterium
CTATTTTGCTCCGCGCTCCCGAGATCGATAACGCCCAGGCCAAATACGAGCATGAGCGCCAGGTATTTGCTCTGCAGGCGCAGCCGGGCCACCAAATGGCGACCGCCGTTGTGGTCTGGGGCGCCGCGGCTGGCAAGAACGGCGACCTTTACGTGGGCGTAAAACCCTTCCGATCATCCGAGGGAGCGACAGTCTTGAGGTTCAGCCAGACCGGGACCTTGATTGAAAGCCTGCGTTGCCCGCTTCCGACGGCGGATTTCGCGCCCATGTTCTTCGGGATCAGCGGGGCGCAGCTCGTACTAGCCGATCCCGGGGGCCGGGTGGCCGTTTACCAGCTTTAGCAGGCTGCTGAAATTCCATCAAAACATGTGACCTAAGGAATGTTTGTGGCATCCTAACGGTATGCGCGGCGAAGACCTTCAACAGCACGAACTTTTTAGCTACGGCTCACTCGAAGAAAGGGTGCCGGCGAATCATCCATTGCGGCCGATTCGGAGCATGGTCGACGAGGCGTTGAAGGATATGGATGGGCGCTTCAATGAGATTTATGGCGAAGAAGGGCGCCGGTCGATTCCGCCGGAGCGATTGTTGCGTGCTCTACTGTTGCAGATGCTCTATTCGGTTCGCAGCGAGCGGATGCTGATGGAGCAGTTGGAATATAACCTTCTGTTTCGTTGGTTCGTCGGGCTGTCGGTGAATGAGCCGGTGTGGCATCCGACAGTGTTTACGAAGAACCGGGACAGGCTACTGGAGGGGGTGGTTGCCGAACAGTTCTTTACGCTGATCGTAGGACAGGCGCGCGGCAGGAAGTTGTTATCGGATGAGCACTTCACGGTGGATGGAACGCTGATCGAAGCGTGGGCGGGACAGAAGAGTTTCCAGAGAAAGAAGAGCGAAGACACCCTCAATCCTCCTCCTGCCGATCCCGGCAGCAACCCGACGATCAACTTCCACAACGAGAAGAGATCGAACGACACGCATGAATCGACAACCGATCCGATGGCGCGCCTATATAAGAAGAGCAGCGGGTCGGAGGCGAAGTTGGCGTACCTGGGACACGCCGTGACGGAAAACCGCAATGGGTTGATAGTGGACGTGCGGTTGACGCAGGCTACCGGCACCGCGGAACGGGACGCGGCGGCGGAGATGCTGCAGCAGAAGCCAATATCCAAACAAGCAACGCTGGGCGCCGATCGCGGCTATGACACGAAGGGTTTCGTGGAACAGATGCGTGAGTTGAATGTAACGCCTCATGTCGCCCAAAATACGACGAACCGGCGCAGCGCCATCGATGAGCGCACCACTCGGCACGAAGGTTACGAGATTAGTCAGAGGAAGCGCAAGCGGGTCGAGGAAGTGTTTGGCTGGATGAAGACCGTGGCCCTGCAACGCAAAACACGCTTCCGCGGAATCGAGCGGGTCGGCTGGATGTTCACGTTCGCGGCCGCCGCTTACAACCTGGTGAGGATGCGCAATCTTCAGGCAGCAACCGCATAGGGAGAAGTGTGTCCAAAAGCCGAAAAACGGCTTACCGGATCAGCAACTTACCGAGTTTCAGATCAACTTACTTCAGGATATCTTTCACTTTGCGGTGCAAAGCCGATTAAGACCTTAGCTTTTCAGCAGCCTGCTAAGCCTCTTGCAGGTCCCGAAAGGTTATTCGCCAGCGGAGTACACGGTTTCCCAGGAGGAGGGGG
>JBOGKI010000849.1:0-1688 GCA_050745605.1 Terriglobia bacterium
GACGGAGATCTCCGAGGGCATCACGCTTTTAACCGCGGCGCTGTCGAAGGGATCGATTGGCGCCTACCAGCTCCAGGCCGCCATCGCCGCCGTTCATGATGAAGCGGCCCGAGCCGAGGATACCGATTGGCCACAGATCCTGGCGCTGTATGAGCTCCTGAAACGCATGTCCGACAATCCCATGGTGGTGCTCAATCACGCCATCGCCGCAGCCATGGTGCACGGCCCATCCCAAGGACTCGAGCTGCTCAGAGCGCTTGACTCGGATGCACGAGTTGCCGGCCATTATCGCCTCGACGCGGTTCGCGCCCATCTGCTGGAAATGGCTGGCGACCAGCAGGCCGCAATCACACACTACCGGATTGCCGCCGGCCGGACGACGAGCATACCGGAACGGAATTACCTCATGACGCAAGCAGCCCGGCTCAGCGAGAGCACAACGAGCCGGGCATCGGACGGTTCCACGTTCTGATCCACAAGGAGCTGAAAGGCGGCAGCAAGAAAAGAGCGCTCCCAACTGAACAGTCAGGTGGCGCAGACTTCCGGTGTTCAGGAAGTCTGCGGCTTGTTGTGTGGAAAAGCCGCAGAGTTTCTGGGGTGCGAAACGCCGCGCTGCTTGCTACCTGCTCACGTCTGCTCAGCAAGAATCTCCGCCAGCGGAAGCCGGAATCCAGGCAATAGCGCCGCGTCTTCCAGCACGTCGCCCTTCACCGCATCAAGCAATTGAGGCTTGGCGACCGGCCTGAAAATCCTGGCGATTTGAGAATCGGGATAAATCACCCAAACGGGCACGTTCGCAGCCAGGTAGTCGCTCAGCTTGCGCGGGAGGTCGTCGTGGGGCGACTGAACTTCAATGGCAAGGTCAGGCTTCGTTCCGAGCGGGGACGTGCGCGGATCAACGTTCTTTAACCTTTCCGCCGTGACGAAGGCCACGTCAGGACGCCGGACAGTGTTCGACGCCAGCTTGAAGTCAGTCTCCATGGCGACGTCGCCGAGCCCATGTTTCTGAACGTAGGCCCCAAGCCTGAAGCCAATCCTGTCTCGGATTTTATTGTGGTAAAGGCTCGATGCAGGCGTCACAACCAGTTCTCCTTCGCTGAGTTCGTAGCGTTCTCCACCCGGTTCCGTGAGAGCCTCGTATGCTTCGATGCTGATCAGAGTTTTCAGGGACATGGCTTCAACCTTCTTCCCGTAAAGCTTAGCATGGAAAAGTTTCTGGATTTAGTGCACGTGTTCGTAGTTGCGGTTGCGTGTTTCCCTCACCCGGCGCTTCGCGCCACCCTGGCCCCGACGGAGAGGGCTGTGATTTAAAGTATGCGGTAGCCACGGCAAGCGTTTTTCTCGCCGTGGGTTTTTTCCGGGAGCAGAGCCCACGACGACTTGAAAGACAAATTCGTCGTGGCTGCCACCACTTCGCATTGTCCGGTCATTTGCCAGACACTCATACAAACGCCATAAGCTTGGTTGCCTTGGGTTGCAGCGGCGCTCTATGAGCGCCGTCCGGCCCGGCGGTCATAGACCACCGCTACAGGCGCAGTTGTCTCACAGTCTCTAAAGCCGTGCCCTGGCGCCGAGCCGCGACACGAATTACTTGTAACGCTTGGTACCTATTTTGTGATTCTCAAGTCGCAGCACTACAACAGGCTGCGCTCGGGATCCACCAGCAGCCAGGCGACTCCGCCGAGCCC
>JBOGKI010000850.1:0-1678 GCA_050745605.1 Terriglobia bacterium
GGCTTTGCGCAGCTCGGCGCTCAAGATGGCGTGATCGTCGTGTTGCCGCCCTTGCCGGGCGGCCTGGGCCAAGTCCTCGAAAAGACCGCCGATGTGTTTGCCGCGCAGGGCCGGATGCGTTCCGTAGAGCATGGTGACGGCCTCGTTCAGGTCGTCGGAAAAATCGTTCCGCTGGGCTCGGGCCACCAGAATCTCCAGGATGGAGAGCACCTCCTCAAACTTGCCGGGTGAATCCTTCACGCCCCGTAGTCCGGACTCGCGCACTTCCTCCAGCGAGCTGTCCACGCTTTGCAGCTCGGCCTCGAAGGCGCGGCGCCTCCGCTCGATTTCCAGTAATTCCATTTGGCGTTCCCACACGCCCTGTTGGGCGCGGTCAAGGCGCGCTTTTTTCCAGGACAGCGTGGCGATGTCCTCCACCAGCAGCATCTCCGCCCCGCCGGCCGGCTGCAAGGACTGGATAAGAGTAGCAACCACATGCTGGAACTCTTCAGGATTCTCATCGAGCGCCACCATGGACTCCCACAGGAACCGGGCGTGGCCGGAGACGCCGCTCTTGACCGCATTCATCCGCGACCGCGCCTTGCCCCGCGCCGTGCGCGGCCCGGTGGAGTGGCGCGACGCGTCGTGCCGCTGCTGGACCCCCTGGGCGGAGAGCGTACGGCGGCGCGGCCGCCGCCCGGGCGAGGGATGCCGGGTTGGGGAGACCGATGGCTCGGGTTCCGGGCTGCTGGCGGGTTGCAGCGGTTCGGGGTCCGGGAGTGAGCCCCGGGCCTCATCCGGCGGCGGACTCGGAAAGTCTTGGGCGGATGGGGCGGTTGCGGACGGGATTGAGGCTTCGGGGGGATCGTTCGCCCATTCGTTCAACAGGTCTTCAGGCATGATGGCTCGATTCTTTGTATGCAGGCACGCGCTGCAGACAAAATGAGATTGCGGCTCCGAGGGAGAGCAGGTAATTGCGGGGAATTACGCTATTGATAATACCCTATAAGTACCGGTTTTGTCAAGAGGTTTGGCAGGGAGGTAGGCGGTAGGAGGTAGCGCAGACCTGCGTCTTCCAGGTCTGCGGCCTGTCTCGCGATTACGCTGAGCGTGGTGTATTCTGGCGCCGTGTCACGGTTGCGCCGCCCTTTCCTCTCCGATCGCTTCTTTTTCGTGACCGTCCGGCTGTCCAAGCAACGGACCGGCTTGTGCGACGCTGATTTCCTCTTTTTGGCTCAGGCGTTCCGCAGGGCGCGCCTGCGCCGTCCGTTCTTCTTATCGGCCTGGGTGTTTCTTCCCGATCACTGGCACGCGATCTGCGCTCCGGCCCATCCGGTGACTATTTCCCAGGTGGTGAAATCCATCAAGATCAGCTCCATGATATTGATCAACCGGCGGCGCGGCGAACCAGGGGAACTGTGGCAGGGCCGTTTTTTCGACCGCGCCCTGCGCCGCGTCAAAGAATACAACGAGACGGTGGAGTATATTCACTTGAACGCGGTGAGGGCGGGCCTGGTGGGCAGCGCCCCGGACTGGCGATGGTCCAGCGCCAATGAATACTCTGGCGTGAGTGCGGGGGAACAAGAACAGCGCTGTGGATTGACCATCGACCGCGTGAATATGCCTTCCGACCTGAAAACGCGAATCTGACCGATGCCAGCTATCAACGGCCAGAAAGGAAAACCGCAGACCTGCAAAT
>JBOGKI010000851.1:0-1675 GCA_050745605.1 Terriglobia bacterium
CACCAGCACACCCGATTCGACCTTGGCCTTGGCGTAAGCCGTCAACTGCACGCGGCAGCAATGATCCGCAACGATTCCGTGTAACTCATCCGTTCCACCCGCTGACCGGGCGCGAGTTCGAACTGGTCGGCTTCGCCCACACCTGGGGCGAGCATCGCGTGTTCTTTCAGGAGCCCGGACAAACTCGGGTTCGTTCGTTGCCAGCCAGCTGGACCGACGTCGAGGGGCCGGATGCGTTCCGGACCATGGCCGGCGGGAAGTCGTTCTTCCGGCCGGAGGATCTGCTTGGCCTGGTGGCTGTACTGAGTGAACTCGAAGGCAGGCGGCGTAAGGCCAATTCCGCCGTAGTCGTAAGGAGGATTACGCCGTGACCTTGGCCGTCACCCCCTCGTGCTGGGCGCACTTGTGCCCAATGAATTCGAATATGAATGCGCTTCGACAGGCACCACGGGCTGGGGTTGACATCCTGCCCAGCCCCGGCATAATGTGCCTAACGCCATTGCAGGAGGTCGAGCTTGGAAGCCCGCAAACGCCGGGACGAGAAGATCGCAGCTCTACGCCGCCAACACGCACTCAACCCGCGTCCGCGAGCGGTGACCGATCCCGCCTTCAATTCGGGCAACCCCTTCTTCGACGCCAACGATCTGGTCCAGGTCAAGTACGAGATGCTTCGGCGAGTCAAGCAGGAAGGGCAGCGCGTCAGCCAATCGGCGCCGGCATTTGGTTTCTCACGTCCTTCCTATTACGAAGCTCGGGCGGTTTTCGAGGAAGGAGGATTACCGGCCCTGATACCGCAGCGACCTGGGCCGCGCCGCGCCCACAAGCTGAACGAGGAGGTCGTCGACTTTCTCGAAGGGGCTCTCGCTCGAGAGACAGTGAGCTCTTCACAGCTGGCGCAGGTGGTCAAGGAGACATTCGGGCTGGTGGTCCATCCGCGCAGCATCGAGCGGGCGCTGGCCCGACGAAGAAAAAAGGGGGTGCAATCGCAGCTGTGAGCAAGAACGCTGCGGTCAGCGATATCGAGCGCGCTTACGAGGCAGTGCGCGCGCAAGCGACGGGCGAAGTAGTTGCCATCACTCCGCGGGGACTGGCTTTGCTCCTGAGCGCCGGGGTTCCGGACTGGATCAGGACTTGCGCGCCGCTGAAATCGGCGGCGCCAACCACCGTCCCGTTGGAGCCTCGGGCACCGCTCTCCAGTCTTTGTGGAGAACTGGTGGCGGTGCTCACCGAAATGGCGCTCAGCAATCAAAGGAAGTGTTACGCATGAACGCAGAGCAGCACCAGAAAATCACCATCGCTCACTTGGCCAGGCTCGCCTATCTATACGTGCGTCAGAGCACGCTACGCCAGGTCTTCGAGAACACCGAAAGCACCAAGCGCCAGTACGCATTGCGTGAGCGCGCTGTCGCACTCGGTTGGCCGCTGGACCGCGTCGTGGTCATCGACAGCGACCTCGGCCAGTCCGGTGCCGACAGCGACCGCGAGGGCTTTCAAAAGTTGGTCGCCGCTGTGGGCATGGGCGAGGTCGGCGTGGTGCTCGGCCTGGAGGTTTCGCGACTGGCGCGCAACTCGTCGGATTGGCACCGCCTGCTCGAGATATGCGCGCTGACCGACACGCTAATCCTCGACGAAGACGGTCTCTACAACCCTGCCCATTTCAACGACCGTCTGCTGC
>JBOGKI010000852.1:0-1660 GCA_050745605.1 Terriglobia bacterium
CTTCAGGCTGATGGATCAGCGCCTGGGCCAGCCCCACGCGCTGCCGGTAGCCCTTGGAGAGCTTTCCGATCTGGCGGTGCTGCACGTCTGTTACCGCGCATCGCTCGCTGATTTCAGCCACTCGCTTCTTCACGTCGCCGCGCGCCACGCCTTTGATCTTCGCGACGAAAGTCAAATACTCCACCACCGTCATATCCGTATAGACCGGCGGCAGCTCGGGCAGGTAGCCCACGCGCCTCTTCACTTCCAAAGGCTCCGTCACCACGTCAAAGCCCGCCACCCGCGCCGTTCCCTCGCTGGGCGGAAGATATCCCGTCAGAATGCGCATGGTGGTGGTCTTGCCCGCGCCGTTCGGCCCAAGGAAACCGAGAATTTCACCCTGCTTCGCCTCGAAGCTGATGTTCGAGACGGCCAGAGTGGGTCCGTATCGCTTGGTGAGTTGCTGAACTTCAATCATGCTGGTCCTTCCCGTCCCAAGATTTGTCTCAATCGTCAGCGATCAGCTTTCAGCCAAAAGATAAATCGACATGATCGATATTTGCCGTAGGGGCGCTGTTTGTCGCGCCCCCGAGTTGTTGATGTTCCAGCGGCTAAAGGGCGCCGCAGGCAACGCCCCTACGGCTTACTGATCGCTGATACCTGAACGCTGACGGCTCTTCAAAATCAGAGCCTCACTAAATCTTTCGCCAAATCCGTTAGATGCCAACTGCCGCTTTCGCGCCATTCACAGCGTCTGCCGCACCGCCGTCTCACAAAAAGGCAGACTATTAGAGATATCAAAATTTCACTGCCCTTGCCAAGTGTTCTGATGACCCGGCCCATTTTGGGTTTCTTGGCAGGAAGGCCACGGCGATGCAAAACCTGGCGGAAATGGCGGGCGGCCGGAAAGCGACGGGTCTCCCGTCAGAACCGAGCGGAAAGGCTGGGCGGCGAGAATGCCCGAAAGCATGCGCAAGGTCGAGCCGGAGTTGCCGGCGTCGAGCGAACTTTGAGGGGCGCGAAGTCCCCGTAATCCGGCACCTTCGATGACCAGCGCCTCCTGGCTTTGCTCCATCGTCACGCCCAACGCTCGCAGGCAATTCAACGTGCTCTGGCAGTCGGCGCTGGTTGAAAAGTTACGGATTTCGCGCTGGCCCTCGGCAATGGCCGCCAGCATGGCATAGCGGTGCGAAATGGACTTGTCACCTGGAACGTGCACGCGCCCGGTCAGGCGGTGGGCTTGTTTAATTGTTCTCATGTTGTTCGAATTCAAAAACTATCCGAGCCAGGGATTATCAATATTATCAGCGCCCAGGTCGGCAGTGTGGCACTTGGGGCGCTAGCTCTGCCCAGGAACATTGCTCCGCTAACCGCCGCTATCTCCGGTTCGCTTTTGCGTTTTCCACAACCCCGATTGTTTGTTTTCATCAACATTCAAGCTTCGTTCCTTCAATTCCGCTGCGGCTGTTTCACGACCCCCGGTACACGAACCCTCCGTCCCTGGAGAAGGACTCAATGTGGCGTACTGAAGGGATGATACCGGTCGGAGTAACCCGCCAGTACCCGATCCCCCATGCGCGTCGTATAGAGACCGACTTCCTATGGGCAACTCCGAGATCCGGGCGAGAGCGATCCGGGCAACGCTGCGGGCATCACTTTGCGGCCTTCCGATGACCACAAT
>JBOGKI010000853.1:0-1646 GCA_050745605.1 Terriglobia bacterium
CCCCTGGGGAACCGCGGCGTGACGTTTGCGGAACAGCGCCAACTGTTTCGTCGGCATCGTGCCCGTCTGTTCGGTTTCGGCGCCGCCACGGCCTTGTGCACCATAATCCCGGTAGTGAATTTCATCATCATGCCTGTCGCCGTGGCCGGCGCCACAATTATGTGGGTGGAACTCCAGCCGCGGAACCCGTAAGTCCGCAGACAGTCTGATTGCTGCAGACCCGGAATTTTCCCGAACGCAACTTGCGCCTCGGAGAGTAATCCGGTATATAGTGCCCCGCTTTATTTCCGGGTAACCAGGAGTTTTCAATGCCGGCTAAGAAAAAGGCCGCTGTCGCCGCTACTTCCAAGACTGCAAGGAAGCCTGTCGTAAAAGCCGCATCCAGAGCATCCACTGTCAAAAAGCCTGCGGCCAAACCGGCTGCGGCTAGTGCGAGACGGCCCCGCCGCAAGGCCTCAGCCAGTGAGGGTTTCATGGGTTTCACGCCCTATCCGCTCAAGAAGGGCGAACCCTACATGAACGAGAACCAGCGGGCACATTTTCGCAATATCCTGCTGGGCTGGAAGAAGGAACTCATGGAGGAAGTGGATCGCACCGTGCACCACATGCAGGACGAGGCTGCGAACTTCCCGGACCCGAATGACCGCGCCACCCAAGAATCGGAATTCAGCCTGGAGCTGCGCACCCGTGACCGGGAGCGCAAGCTCATCAAGAAAATTGACGAGGCTCTGGTGAATGTGGAAGCCGGCGAGTACGGTTACTGCGATTCTTGCGGTGTGGAAATCGGCATCCGGCGTCTGGAAGCCCGGCCTACTGCCACACAGTGCATTGATTGCAAGACGCTGGATGAGATACGCGAAAAGCAGATGACCGGCTGAAGTAGAAGTAAGGGGTGAGGCGTGAGGAATAAGGCGGAAACCTCACCTCACCTTGCTGGGTAACTCATGGAACCACGTAAAATCCCCTCAAAAGCGCCTCCCTCTGGCTTTTCTTCCTCTTTCTCTTCCTCTTCCTCCTCACCCCTTACGCTTCACCCCTCACCTTCTTATAAAGGCCGGTTTGCGCCTTCGCCTACGGGTCTGCTGCACTTCGGCTCGCTGGTCGCGGCTCTCGGAAGTTTCCTCGATGCCCGCGCGCATGGCGGCAAATGGCTGCTGCGCATGGAAGACCTGGACCCGCCGCGGGATCAGTCCGGCGCTGCCGATGCCATCAGGCGCAGCCTCGAAGCCTTCGGCCTGCACTGGGACGGGCCGGTGCTCTTCCAAAGCACGCGTCTGGATGCGTATCGAGCTGCAGCCGAACAATTGCTGGCGGACGGCTCGGCGTATCCCTGCGCCTGCAGCCGCCGTGAGATTGCTGACAGCAGTTTGCGGGGACTCGAAGGTCCGGTGTATCCAGGCACTTGTCGCAACGGCTTGCCAGCGGACCGGCAGGCGCGGGCCATTCGGCTGCGAGTGCCTGCTGACAAAACAGTCTCATTTGATGACCTGCTGCAAGGAAGCCACCACCAGCATCTGGCCATGGAGCTGGGCGACTTCGTGATCCGTCGGGCCGACGGCTATTTTGCCTATCAACTGGCGGTGGTGCTGGATGACGCCTTTCAGGGAATCACCCACGTAGTACGCGGTGCCGATCTGCTGCTGTCC
>JBOGKI010000854.1:0-1645 GCA_050745605.1 Terriglobia bacterium
CCGCCCACGCCATGAAGGGTGGCAAAGAGAAGTGTATGAAAGCCGGAATGGACGGCTACGTCTCAAAGCCCATTAATCCACAGGAACTCTTCGTTCAGATTGACCGGCTGGCAGTACCCCAGTGCTGCTCCATCCGCGCCTGACGGAGCCGAATTGATGCTTGGTGGAACGTAAATCCGGAGACGACTCTCATTCGCGACCCTTCTGTCATTTGCGCGGCTTGGCCCACGAGCGCACGCCGCGAGCGTATCGAATGACCGATAGAGCATCACTGGGTTACGCGGAAAGGCTGATTGCTGCTCAGCGGGCCGCCGGGGGTAGTGACTGTGACCGTGCCGGTTGTGGCCCCGCTCGGAACGACCGCCGTGAGATAGGTGTCCGACTCTACTGTGAAGGCTGCGCCCATTCCGTTGAAGGAAACAGCGGTTGTCCCCCGTGAATCCTTGGCCGAGAAACTCGATAGTCTCGCCGACCTTGCCAATCGTAGGGAGCAAACGCACGAACGGCGGCAACCCAAGATCGAGGCTGTAAACAACCCCATAGTTGTCCGTCCCTCCCGCCTCGGTCAGCCCGTAAATCTTGCCGTTCGTGTGTTGCATCGGCGTCGAGGCAGGGTATTCGCCACTACTTGGGTCCAATACGTACACGACCGAGTATGCGCCAGCCGCGGTGATCTCAAAGATGACTCCTGCGCCTGTCCCGCCGTAGTAGGTTGCCCCGTAGAAATTGCCGTCGCTTGCTTGCAGAAGTCCCGCACTCGGGACAGCGCCATCATTCGGATAATTGGGGTCAAGAAAGTCGTGCAAGACAGTGAATACCTGGCGCGGGATTATTTGGAATACCGTGCCGTCCTGGTTGCTGCCACCATTGTACGTGGTTCCATAGAAGCTGCCGTCGCTGGCTTGGATCAAGGGCGCCATCGGATTCCTCGGTTCTGAGGACTTTCCGCTAAAGTTATACAAAACAGTCAAGACTCCATCCGGTGTCATCCTAAATACCGTGCCGGTGTCGCCGCGGCCGCCGTCAATCGTCGTGCCATAGAAGCTTCCATCGGTCGCTTGGACCAATGGGGCGTCGGATTTCCCCGGAAGCAGGGCAAGCGTGGTCAAGGTTCCCGATGGCGTAATGTCGTACGCCCTCTTCATCGTCGTGCCGTAAAAGTTTCCGTCGCCTGCTTGGATCGGCGGCGCTTGGGGCTGACCCAGGGTCTCATTTGAGTTGTATAGAACGGTCAATCTTCCGTTCGGAGTAATCTTGAAAATCGTCCCCCATCCATTGCTGCCGTCCTCGGAGGTGGTGCCGTAAAAGCTCCCGTCAGTCCCGAGCGTGAGCCCGCTGTTCGGGTTGACACCATGGACGCCGTCGAAATCGTATAGCACCTTAGCCGTTCCATCCGGCGTGACCCTGAATGCGACGCCCCTCCCATGGTTACCAAACGCCGCGGTCCCGTATAGATTGCCGTCTCGGCCCTGGGCGAGGAGCTGCGGATAGAACGGACTGTCGCCGTGGGCGCCACCAAAGCTAAACAAGTCCGTGTAAGTCTGCGCGCGCGCCACCGGGACCCCGGTAGCAACGATCAGCAACACCATGGTTAGCACCCAAGGACCATAGATCCGCACTTTTCTGAGTGGCATTTCTCCCCACC
>JBOGKI010000855.1:0-1635 GCA_050745605.1 Terriglobia bacterium
CCGCTGACGAGGTCGCCGTACTCGGCTGGAGTCATAATTGAGTCACACAAGTAAACGGGGATTTCAACGCCGTCCACATGGCGAATCAAATCCTTGATCGCCACCAAATACCTAAATCCGGCGTGAAAACGCACATTTTCATGCTCGCATCGGTTTGAGCTTCCTGGTTCTCGCGAGGATTTGATGGGCAGTTTTCTCGACGAAGGGAGAATCCTTCAAGCGGAGTACGGGCCGGTTCTGTGGGCGCGTGATCTCTCCGGGAAGCAGGAAGAGGTTGAAGCGGAGTTTCTGCAAAGTGAAGGATTGCCAGTTTGGCTCGAGGCAAGTTCGCTGGAATGCCGTGACGAGGTTATAAGCGAGGCGAATAATCTCCAGGTAGAGGGCATTCGCCGCAAAGGAACGAGTAGGGATTTTCGGCAAGGCGAAGTCCTCACGCAGTTCCCGGATGCGCCGTTCCATGGCCGCGCGGCCATCGTAGAAATGCCACACGCCGACGGGAGTCAGCGGCAGATCAGTCACCCAGGCGCGATACACATAGCGGCCCAGGGTGAAAAGGGTGGGTTGCGTTTCCGCCTCTGGAATGAATCGTCGCGCAACCACGAAACGACGGGCTTTGTGCCAGCCGTGGGAGCGATGCTCGAAGTCGGACATCTCCCAGTAGCGGTTAACTGGCTCATAACGCAATCCGGGCAGCAAGCTCCGAAAGGGCCGACTCAAGCGGGCCACGACGGCATATTGAGCCGGTCGGGACTCGAGAGCATCAAGCACGGGGTTAAAGGCGAAGCCCGCATCGGCCCGGGCACGAATCTCCCGGATGTCGGGCGGCACGTTCGCGAAGCAAGTCTCGAGTAACTCGACGCTGCCATCCCACGTTCCCGCGTTTCCGGCGCGGAGTTCGGCGTCCCACAGGTAGGAGGAGTTGGCTTCGATACAGAGCAGGGGGTTGTAGGAGCGCTTGCCCCGGTAGCGGGGGTTATAACCGATTTCGGCGCCATCCTGGTGGCCGAAGGTGGTGACCACGGTGCTGTCAAGATCGAAGATGAGGCGCGAGCGGTGGTCGGGCAGGTGGATGAAATTCTGCAGCAGTCGGTCGTTAACGGCATGAAGCTGCTCCCACAGGCGGGTTGGGGCGTGAAGGAGAAAGCGGCGCAGAGTTTGTGAATCCGGGAAGCTCTGCAGGCCGGTCAAGTATTGGAATGTGCCGTTGGAGCGCAGGAACGACACGGTCTCGATGCGATCCAAGCCCAGCACGATCGGATAGACCAAGGCCAGGATCATCTGCGAGATGGAGTACCGGTGGTTGCGCCGAGGATAGCGCAGGTGACGGGCAAGAAAGTCGCGGAATTGCATCACTCGCAAGAATTCGTGAAAGAAGTAGGCGCCGCCGAAGTGCGTCAGCCCCTTATGATTACAAGCGATCTTAAGATTGCGAGGTGATCTTCGCACTCTGAGCCTTACCTAACCAAAAGTGAGGTTAAGCTCAGAGTACCAGAATCTGGCGCGCGACTTGATAAATAAAGGCGAGAAGGCACTTCCACAGCGCCCGATCGCGCCGGATCTAGGTATCTCAGCAGCGGTTCCCGGCAAACCATAGCAGATGGAGCAGGCGGCGCAAAAGTGGCTGAAGTGTATCTC
>JBOGKI010000856.1:0-1624 GCA_050745605.1 Terriglobia bacterium
GTGCAGCGCATCCTGGCCGCCCGGCAAGTGGAAGAGTACGTGGAGGCACAACGGCGCTGTCCGGCCTGCGACCGGCAACGAACCGAGAAAGGAAAGCACGAGATTGTGTACCGCACGTTGTTCGGTCGGCTGCGAATGGAGAGTCCGCGGTTGTACGCGTGTCGCTGCCAAGTTCAAGCGCGGAAGAGCTTCAGCCCCCTGGCCGAACTCTTGGCCGAGAGGACCGCACCGGAACTGGCGTATCTGGAGGCCAAATGGGCCTCGTTGATTCCGTTTCACGCCACCAGTGAACTGCTGGCCGAGGTTCTACCGCTGGGGCAAACGCTGGGCACCACCTCGATCCGCCGGAAGCTGCACGAGGTGGCCGAACGGATGGAATCCCAGTTAGGTGAGGAACGGTTCATGTTCCTATCCGGGGAGGCGGGAGCCTCTCTGCCCGATCCCACGGCGCCGGTGACGATGGGACTGGATGGCGGATATGTGCATAGCTGCGAGCAACGCAGCCGTCAGGAAGGCTGGTTTGAAGTGATTGTCGGTAAGAGCGTGCCGGCTGAAGGCGCTGCCAAGCGTTTCGCCTTTGTGAACACCTACGACACCAAGCCCAAGCGTCGGTTGTTCGAAGTTCTGAAGTCGCAAGGGGTCCACGCCAATCAGCCCGTAACGTTTCTCAGCGATGGCGGGGAGACGGTGCGGAACCTGCAGATGTATCTGAACCCCCTGGCTGAACACCTGCTGGATTGGTTCCATGTAGCGATGCGGTTAACGGTCATGGGACAGATGAACAAAGGGATGCGAGAGACGGAGTCGGCGAGCCTCATCCAGAGTGTGGAGAAGCAGTTGGAGAGCCTGAAGCATCATCTGTGGAACGGCAATGTGGGACCGGCGCAGACGGTCATCAATGTCCTGAAGCTGCACTTAGAAGGGGAGTCGATCAGCCTGGAGAGGAAGAAACTGCTGAAAGCGGTCCTGGAGTTTGCGGGCTACATCGCGGCCAATGCGGAGCTCATTCCTGACTACGGAGATCGATATCGGAACAAGGAAACGATCACCACGGCGTTCGTGGAGTCGGCCGTGAACCAGGTAGTGAGCAAGCGGATGGTAAAGAAGCAACCCATGAGGTGGAGCCAGAAGGGAGCGCACCTGCTGTTGCAAGTGCGGACGCAAGTGCTGAACGAAGAGCTGCGCGCAACATTTCGGGAGTGGTATCCAGAGATGGATTCACAGCGAGCAAATGCAGATCGCGCGGCGTAGCCCCCGGTCTGGCACGGTCTCGCGTCACTGAACTCCCTATCCTCGGTGATCGCGCCATTCTGAAAACTCCGCAGGCTGGCAAGCAGCACGTCGACGAGATTGTCCTGGAGACGATAATACTGGTGAGCGATAAAAGCGATGAGGTGGACATACCGGTCGGGATCGTTCCGGCGCGTGAGCTGAAAGATCTCCGACCGGATCACGATGTGGGCGTAATACTAGATTCCTCCGGGTTTGAGCGCGACGGCTTGAAGCGCCTGGCTCAGTTGATGGTAAAGGTCCCGAATTAAATTCAAGTCCGCCACGCGCTCCTTGACTTTAGACGGCTTGGTCGATTGGGAGAGCTTTTTCATCAGGGTGAGCTTGTAAGCAC
>JBOGKI010000857.1:0-1621 GCA_050745605.1 Terriglobia bacterium
GTCTCCGACCGCCGGTCTTGATTTCTTCGGCGCTCCCCCCCTTGCCGCAGAACCGGCGCTCATAGAGCGCCGCTACAGTACGCGCGGCTCGAATCATCCATGTCCAGTGAAGAAAAAACTCCGTGTTTGGTGGTTTACGACGTGGTGGAGGACCGCTGCCGCCAGCGCGTCAGCGAGGCTTGCCTGGACTACGGCCTGGAGCGCTTTCAGATGAGCGCCTTTTGGGGACGCCTCACCGCTACCCGGCGCCGCGAGATGTTCCTGAAGCTGACGGAGCTGCTGGGGGAGTCGGCGGGACGCATCCTGGTGCAACCGGTGAGCCAGGACGACGTGGAAAAACGCTTGCTTCTCAACCAGCGTCCGGAGGAAGAAGACGGCAGGCCGCCACGTGAGTGGCCAGAGCCGGGCGCTCCGAAGTCAACCGTCCT
The DNA here is from genome assembly GCA_050745605.1 of Terriglobia bacterium. Lineage (GTDB taxonomy): Bacteria > Acidobacteriota > Terriglobia > UBA7540 > UBA7540 > CALCEB01. Next base: position 429 of record JBOGKI010000857.1, read on the forward strand.
GAAGTTCTGAAACGGTGGCGTCGGTGAAGCAACGGGTAGCGCCGGCATCCCTTCGCGATGCTCAGGGCAGGCTTTGCCGGCTAAGGCCGCCGGACGCTCCGTTGTCGAGCCATGGAACCGTTGCTGAATGTCGTCGATTTAAGGGATGACTGTCATTCCCGCGTAGGCGGGAATCCAGACCTTCGTTTGTCATCCTGAGCGCAGCGAAGGATCTCAGATGACTGTCATTCCCGCGTAGGCGGGAATCCAGACCGCCATGGAACCATTGCTGAATGTCGTTGATGTGCGGCAGTTCGTCTACTGCCCGCGAGTGGTGTTCTACACCTGGGTGATGCCCGTCCGCCCACCTGCCACGTTTCTGATGAAGCGCGGGCAAAAGGTGGAGGAGGAATTTGCCCGCCTGGAGCCGCGCCGCACCCTCGCCCGCTATGGCCTGGAAGACTCCCGGCGCCATTTCAGCCTGCAGATGACCGACTCTGAGCTCGGGCTGACCGGCAAATGCGACTTGGTGCTCGAGGCCCCGGACCGGGTGGCGGTGGTTGAGTTCAAAGCCACGGCCAGCGCTTTGTTTGAGAACCAGCGAGTCCAGTTGGCGGCCTATGCCCTGCTTGCCGAGCGCCATTTCCACTTGCCCTGTCCCTGCGGCTTCGTCATCTTGAAGGACCGCAAGTTGATGCCGAAAGTGGAAGTCGGCACCGAACTCCGTGAGCAGGTGATGGAACTTCTTGGACGCGTCCGAAGCTTGATCCAGGAACCGGTGCTGCCCCCTCCAACCCCCGTCCGCGCCCGCTGCACGGGCTGTGAGTATCGGAATTTCTGTGGAGACATTTTCTGATGCTGCCTGCACCACCTTCAACCCACGCGACAGCGACCTTTTTCGCATACCCCCTGCCCTTTCGGGCAAACCAGGGATATGCGAAAAAGGTCGCTCCTTGCACCTTGTTAAATCTCAGAGATCAAAGGGTTTGTGGGCGGGATTGTACGTCCCGCCCACAACAAAGGCTAGAGTGAAAGCTGAGATGCTGCTGGCGGATCGTCATTGCCGGGCCATTGTACGTCCCGCCCACAACAAAGGCTAGAGTGAAAGTACATCAGGTTGCGCAGAATGTCTGACCAGTGTAGCAATTGTACGTCCCGCCCACAACAAAGGCTAGAGTGAAAGGTGCTCTGCATTAACAGCCTATGCGCCGATT
>JBOGKI010000858.1:0-1617 GCA_050745605.1 Terriglobia bacterium
GCGCTACCCTCTTTGAGCAGGCAGATTTCAGCCCTGAGCTCGCGTCGCCCTGTCCTTCTTTTTGCTGACTACTGATCGCTGGCCGCCGAGTGCCGGGTTTCAGGTTGAGTTCCATGCGTCATATCGCTCTCAAACTCACCCCGGACCAATACGAAAAGAATTTTGCGGATATCAATCCGCCGCTGACCCATCAGCAGGCGTTGATTGAAGCGGCCCGTTGCCTTTATTGCTACGATGCTCCGTGCATCAAGGCATGCCCCACTTCGATCGACATACCCACGTTCATCCGCAAAATCTCTACGGGCAATGTGAAGGGCGCCGGGAGAGTCATCCTGAGCGCCAACATCCTGGGTGAGAGTTGCGGGCGCGTGTGTCCGGTGGAGGAACTGTGCGAGGGTTCCTGCGTGCTGAACGAGAGCGGCGAGAAACCGGTTGAAATCGGCCGCTTGCAGCGCCACGCTGTGGATTACATTCTCGATCACGACATTCGTCTGTTTTCCGCTGGCGAGCCGAACGGCAGGCGCGTGGCCTGCGTGGGCGCCGGACCCGCTTCGCTGGCGTGCGCGGCGGAGCTTGCACAGCGCGGATATGCGGTTGAGATTTTCGATCGCAAGCCGTTGCCGGGAGGATTGAACACTTACGGCATCGCGGCCTATAAAACTCGCGCCCGTGACAGCCTGCGCGAGATGAAGCTGGTGGAGGACCTGGGCGTGAAGTTCCACGCGGAGATGGAAGTAGGCAAAACCCTGGCGCTGAAGGACCTGGAGGAGCGTTTTGACGCCATCTTCATCGGCGCGGGATTGGGCGAGACGTGGAACCTGGGAATCCCGGGCGAAGAGCTGGAGGGAGTTTATGGCGCGCTCGAATTTATCGAGCAGACCAAGGTCCGCCCCTTCAGCCAGGTGAATGTGGGCCGCCGCGTGGCGGTGGTCGGCGCGGGCAACACCGCCATCGATGCCGTCACCGCCGCGCGCCGTCTGGGCGCGGAAACCGTGTACATGGTCTACCGGCGCGGCGAGGACGCCATGCCGGCTTTCCCCTATGAGCAGGAGCTTGCCAAGCAGGATGGATTTATTCCCCTTTGGAACAGTCAACCCCGGCGCGTTCTCGGAATGGATGCGAAGGTTCAAGGCCTAGAATGCGTGCGTACTCGCGTTAAGGGCGATGGCCGGAGCGGGAAAGTTGAAGCGATTTCCGGAACGGAGTTCGTCATTGACGTGGACATGGTTATCAAGGCGATTGGCCAGCAGTCTCTGGCGAGTGTTTTCAGTTCCATTCCCGGATTCGAAATCGCCCAGGGCCGTATCGTGGTTGATCCCGAGACTCACCAGACCGGCAACCCCAAGTATTTCGCGGCGGGAGATTGCGTGAATGGGGGCAAAGAGGTGGTGGACGCCGTGGCCGAGGGCATGGCGGCTGCGCGCGGGATCGACACCTGGCTTATGTCCCGGCCGGGCGCGCCCCACCGTTGAGCGGGTTGGTAGAGGCCGGCTTTAGCCGGGCATTTGTGAATCACGGGCAACGTGCCAGGCTAAAGAGTCTGTGTGATAACTGCTTCTGTAGCGGCGGTCTATGACCGTCGGCCTTGATTTCTCAAGAACTTCGGCGGTCATAGAC
>JBOGKI010000859.1:0-1614 GCA_050745605.1 Terriglobia bacterium
GCCGCCGGGACGGCGGCGCTACATTGTCCGGTCGGGCGTCAGGTCACGGCTTTAACCGTGCCCTGACGAGCTTTTCAAGCCGCCCGGCGGAAATCGAAGTTGGTCAGCAGGGTGATTCCGCCTGAGGCCATCATGCCTGAATCCATTAACACCCAGAACACGGTAGCCGCAACGGGCTCGTCCACCGGCCCCGCCCGCGGCTTCGTTCGCGGCCTCGGCCTGTTTGACTCGGTGATGGTAGTAGCCGGAGCCATGATCGGTTCCGGCATCTTCATCGTCTCGGCGGACATGTCGCGGCTGGTGGGCAGCCCCGGCGCTTTGCTGGTCGCCTGGGCCGTGACCGGACTTTTGACCGTGGCCGCCGCGCTTTCCTACGGCGAGCTTTCCTCCATGATCCCCTCCGCCGGCGGCATGTACGTTTACCTGCGCGAGGCCTATTCGCCGCTTTGGGGCTTCCTTTATGGCTGGACGCTGTTCGGCGTCATCCAAACCGGCACTATTGCCGCGGTGGCCGTGGCGTTTGCAAGGTTCAGCGGCGTGCTGTGGCCCACCATCAACGAAAAGCATTACCTGATCGCGCCCATTCATCTCACCTCCCATTACGCCATTTCGCTGTCCACCGCGCAGTTGACCGGCATCGCCGTGATCGCGCTTCTAACCTGGACCAACACGCGCGGCCTGGAATACGGCAAGATCGTGCAGAACATTTTCACTGTGGCCAAAGCCGGGGCGCTGGCGGCGCTGATCCTGCTGGGCTTCACCATCGGCAGAAACGCCCACGCCATCGCCGCGAATTTCGGACGCCTGTGGGCGGCCCGGGGTTTCCATCCCATTTCCGGGTCGCTCGATTGCACCACGGCCTGGGGCCTGCTGGTGGCGATCTGCGTGGCTCAATCCGGCTCGCTCTTTTCGGCCGACTCGTGGCATGACGTGACCTTTGCCGCGGAAGAAGTGAAGAACCCGGAGCGCACCCTGCCGCGCGCCCTGGCTCTGGGCGTGATCGCCGTGATCGTGCTTTATCTGTTGGCCAACGTTGCTTACCTCACCACGCTTTCCTTTTCCGCCATTCAACATGCGCCGGAGGATCTGGTGGCCACCGCCATGCTTCATGCCATCTTCCCGGGTTTTGGCACCATCCTCATGGCTATCGCCATCATGGTATCGTGTTTCGGCTGCATCAATAGCCTGGTGCTGGCGGGGCCGCGCGCCTATTATGCCATGGCGGCCGACGGGCTGTTTTTTAAGCCCGCAGGCCGCCTGAATCGCCAGCGTGTGCCCGGCTGGTCACTGGCGGTGCAGGGATTCTGGGCAGCGTTCCTGGTTCTTCCCCGCACTTATAACCCGGTAACCCGGCAATACGGCAGCCTCTATAGCAATTTGCTGGATTACGTGATTTCCGCGGCGCTCATCTTCTACGTGTTGACCATCGCCGGAGTCATTCGCTTGCGAGCTCAGCGTCCTGACATTCGCCGTCCCTTCCGTACGCCCGGCTATCCGGTGGTCCCGCTCATCTACATCGTGGGCGCCAGCGTGATCCTGGCCATGCTGCTCGCCTTCCGGCCTTCCAGCACGTGGCCAGGGCTGGTGATTGTGCTGGCGGGCTTTGTATTCTAC
>JBOGKI010000860.1:0-1610 GCA_050745605.1 Terriglobia bacterium
CTCTATGAGGAGACCGCGGCCAGTCTCGAGACCCGTGCGCGGCATGCGGAACTGCGCAAGCTCGCTGCACTCGCCAGCCCGGCGCCCACCAAGCGTCCCGACAAGAAATCCCGCCGGCTGATCCATCGCTTCAAGCAGGGCGGATAACTCCCGGATATAACGATCACCGTTAACTGCTTGACGCATTCCGTTCTACGGTATAACCTGCGGATGCATGATCAAGAGCTTCGCGGACAAGGACACCGAGGCGCTGTTCCATAGCCACCGCGTCCGGCGCTTGGAAGCAATCCAGGAGCCGGCGCGGCGCAAACTGGAGCTTCTGGAAGCTGCGGCTGGCCTGACGTTTTTACGGATCCCGCCGGGCAATCGATTGGAAGCCTTGAGCGGCAGACGTAAGGGCCAGTACAGCATCCGGATAAATGACCAGTGGCGCGTGTGTTTCGTGTGGCACAAAGGTGATGCCCACGACGTGGAGATCGTGGATTACCACTGAAGCATGGCGGGAGATGTGATATGCGCGAAAAATTGTTGCCGCCGGTCCACCCCGGCGAAATCCTGCTCAAGGAATTCATTGAGCCTCTCGGGTTGACGCCGCATGGCGTGGCGGTCGCGTTGCGCGTGCCGGCCTCGCGCATCAATGACATTGTGACGGGCAAGCGCGGTATTACCGGCGACACCGCTTTGCGGCTGGCGCGATTCTTCGGGACCGATGCCGAGTCCTGGCTCAACTTGCAAAAGCGTTATGAGCTGGAATGTGTGCGGCGGGCGGCTGCCGCCGTGATTGAACGTGATGTACACCCGCTTGAAAGAGCCGTTCACGGTTGATAAATATCCCCATTGTCAATTGCCCGCCCATCTAATGTAGGCAATGAGGGCGCCCCGTCGGTCAGCACCTTGAAATTTAGAGATTGCTGATTTATGCCCCAGTCACAGCCGCTTTCCCCCAACGAAATCCGCGACCGAGCACTGGCCTTCGCCCGTGAATGGCAGGGCGAGCGGCGCGAGAAGGCCGAAGCCCAGACGTTCTGGAACGAGTTCTTCAACGTCTTTGGCGTTCACCGCCGGCGCGTGGCGAGTTTCGAGGAACCGGTGCGCCGCGCGCGCCAGCGAATGGAAAGCGACATGCTCAAGCCCGTGGGTCATGCGAAAGGCGAGAGCGGCTTCATTGACCTTTTCTGGAAAGGTACGCTCATCGCCGAGCACAAGTCGGCCGGCAAGGACCTGGATACGGCCTACGAACAGGCGCTGGATTACTTCGAGGGCCTGCCAGATCGCGACCTGCCGCGCTATGTGATTGTCTCGAATTTCGCTCGTATCCGGCTCTACGATCTCGACGAAAAGCAGCAGCACGAATTTCCGCTCGGTGAGTTGCACCAGCGCATCGGCCTTTTCGGCTTTATTTCCGGCTACACCACCCAGCGCATCCAGGAACAGGACCCGGTCAACATCAAGGCCGCGGAGCAGATGGGCAAGCTCCACGACCAGCTCAAGGCCGGCGGCTACGCGGGGCATGTGCTCGAAGTACTGCTGGTGCGCCTGCTGTTCTGCCTGTTCGCGGAAGACACCACCATCTTCGACCAGAAGGACATGTTCCGCGACTGGATCGAGAA
>JBOGKI010000861.1:0-1610 GCA_050745605.1 Terriglobia bacterium
GGCTGGTACGTTCTCCGAAAAAATCCGGAATCTATCAGAAAACACAAGGCTTATCGAAACATCATCACTGCCGCGGATTCGCGGAAACCAGCCGGACCGGAGGCCACGGGGATGAGCCGCAGAGCGGCGATCCTGGACGGAACCCAAGCTCCGCGCCCCGCGCAAAACTCTGCTACACTATCAATCACCCATGACTCTCAAGAAGCTGCTACTGGCCAAACCGCGAGGTTTCTGCGCTGGGGTCGATCGGGCCGTCGAAGTCGTGAATCTCACCCTGGAGTTGTTCGAGAGCCCCATCTATGTGCGCAAAGAGATTGTTCACAATAAGCACGTGATTGACTCCTTCGTGGCCAAGGGCGTCATCTTCGTCGAAGAGCTGGAGGCAGTGCCCGAGGGCGCGACGGTAATCTTCAGCGCTCACGGTGTTTCGCCCGAGGTTCGCAGGCAAGCTGCGGAAAGACGGCTCAAGGTGATCGACGCGACCTGCCCGCTCGTGACCAAGGTGCATCTTGAAGCGAAACGGTTTGCGCGCGAGGGGCGGTCCATTATCCTGATCGGGCACAAGGGTCACGAAGAGGTGGCGGGGACGATGGGCGAGGTGCCGGACGTCGTTCAACTGGTGGGAAGCAAGGAAGAGGCGGAAACCGTTGAGGTGCCTGATCCCGAGCGGGTCGCCGTGACCACCCAGACTACGCTCGGCGTTGACGATGCCGGGCAAATCATCGAGGTGTTGCGGCGGCGGTTTCCGAGGCTCGTGACTCCCGCGAGCGATGACATCTGTTACGCCACGCAGAACCGCCAGACCGCGGTCAAAACCCTGGCCCGCCAGGCGCAGGTTGTGCTGGTGCTGGGTTCGGACAATAGCTCGAACTCGAAGCGCTTGCGGGAAGTGGCGGAAGACGCCGGGGCGCGCGCTTACCTCATCGACGATGCGTCGGAAATCGATCCGGCCTGGCTCGCGAACGTCGAGTGTGTGGCGGTCACTGCAGGAGCTTCCGCGCCCGAGCATCTGGTGGAGGAAGTCGTGGATTATTTCCGTTCTCGCGGTGTGAACGAGGTCGAAGAGGTCGAGATCATTCGCGAGCGCGTCACGTTTGTTCCTCCGCCCGAGCTTGCCCGAGTTATGGCGGAGCGAACAACGGACGGCGGGCAGTCTGGCTAGACCGTTTTGTCCGCGGAGTCGCACAGCGATTCCAAGGGGCACTCGGCGCAGCGCGGCTTGCGCGCTTCGCAAATCTTCCGCCCAAACCAGATCAACTGGTGGCTGAAGGAAATCCAGCGGTCTTTCGGCACAATCTTCATCAAGTCTGCCTCGACCTTTTCCGGCGTCGTCTGTTTCGAAAGCTTCAACCGTCGCGTGGCGATGCGAAAGACGTGCGTATCCACCACGAGGCCGGTGGCAATGCCATACGCCGTGCCGAGGACCACGTTGGCGGTTTTGCGCGCCACACCTGGCAGGGTCAGAAGCTCATCCATTGTCTGAGGGACCTTGCCACCGAAATCGTCAACGATCCTTCTTGCCGCTCCGACAAGGCTGCGAGCTTTGTTACGGAAGAAACCCGTGGAGCGAATATCGTTTTCGAGGACTTCGGGCTGGAGCGCCGCAAAAT
>JBOGKI010000862.1:0-1609 GCA_050745605.1 Terriglobia bacterium
TCTCCACCCCGTCTTGCGACGACGCAGTTGCAGGCGGGTTACAGATCGGCGTTGGATATATCTGGAGAGGACTTTCACCTCTCCGACCGAGTGCGCTTTCAGGCGCACAGATCCTTCGCTTCGCTCAGGATGACAGACGCAGGCAACCGGCCGGTGATTTCGGCTTCCTTCCGGATGCCCTCCGGCGAGTCGGCAAGCAGATAATAGGGGAATCTTGCGGCCATCAACCGGGTGCGCGCGAGCGCCAGCGCCACGCGGCTGGTATCAATCGTGATCCACCGCCGTCCCCATTGCTCGGCCACGTAAGCCGTGGTGCCGCTGCCACAGGTGGGATCGAGAACCAGATCGCCCGGGTCGGTAGTCATCAGTAGGCAGCGCGCAATAACTCGCGTCATTGTCTGAACGACATACATTTTCGGGTCACTAAAACCGCTTTGCCGCGTGTCGTCCCAGATGTCGTTAATTGGTTTGAACTGGAAGTCGTCGAGATAGCGAACAAAACAGAGAGTGTTTCCAACCGCCATCAGCCGATTAGCACGTTCGAGCGCCTTCATTCCTTCCAGATTTGTCTTCCATCCCCCTTTGCCCGGCGCAAAACTATTCCCGTCAAGCGAGTAAGTGAAAAGTGTCGTTGAGCTCGCCGATTGCGAGGTGAGAGGGTTCGGACGAAATGGGCGTGCGCCTTCGGGGAGTTGGTCAGGATGAAACCATTCATCTTCGCTCAGTGCTCGTCTTGCACCATCCGCCATTTCTATAAACCGAAGGTTTTCGTCCTCGTTGAGCAGGCGCTCCACGAACTGCTTTCTGTATTTTACTTGCTCGCGTTTTTTCGCATACCAAAGCAGAACGTCATAAGTGTTGTCGAGCAGCGCGCTTCCTTTGCCCGTCGTCTTTCGGAAGGCGATTTGGCCGCAAAAGTTTTCGCTCCCAAATATCTCGTCCAGCAATGAACGTACCAAGTGCACATTCTCGTCGCCAATCTGGACGAACACGCTACCGCTTTCGGTAAGCAGTTCCCTCGCGGCTACCAAACGGTCGCGCAAATAGGCAAGGTAAGAATGGATTCCCAACTCCCATGTATCCCGGAAGGCGCGAATTTGTTCCGGCTGGCGAGTCATGTCCTCGCCTTTGCCGTCTTTCACATCTCGCTTGCGCGTCGAAACCTGCCAGTTGGAGCCGAACCTGATGCCGTAGGGCGGGTCGATGTAAATCATCTGGACCTTGCCCTTCAAGCCTTCCTTTTCGGCAAGCGAGGTCATCACCAGCAGCGAGTCGCCGAGGATCATGCGGTTCGACCAGTTCTGCTCGTGATGATAGAAGTCCACCAACTCATCAAACTTGATCCCGTTGAAGTCCGCGAACAAATCAGCTTGCGCCGGCTGCCCTTCCTGGCTTGTGCGCCGCAGGTCCTCAACCAGCGCCTGGGGATGTATCTTCTCCTGAATGTAGACGGGAACAACCGGCACCTCCAAATCCTTTGAGTCCTGCTCGTCTTTTCCTTTCCAGACAAGCTGAGGATCAAGCGAGGGATCGCGCGGATAAAGCATCTTTCTCGGCTGCCTCTCATCCTCCGCCACGAAATCCCGCAATTCTTCAGTGGGGATATTGG
>JBOGKI010000863.1:0-1606 GCA_050745605.1 Terriglobia bacterium
GAAAGCGAAAATTCCTTGTTCGGCGTCAGATCCCAATGGACGTCGTGTTGATTGGCAAACCAGTTCGCCAGCACGATAATGCCGATGACCACGATCAGATAGATCACGAAATTGGTGCCGCGCAGCCAGCGGTTGCCGGGGCGGGGTGATTTTTGTCCGTTATCCGCCATAATTAAGGCCTCCCCTTCAGCGCCTCAACCGACCGGGATGTGAGGAAGATGCCGAGCACGATCACCGAGAGATAGTAGACAAGATCGGTGGAATCAATGACGCCCTTGGAAAAATTGTCGAAGTGGGTGGGGAAGGCCATGTAGTTCATCACCCGGCCCACCGTCCCACTCGAATACGATGTGACCCAGTCAAAAACATAAAGCAGCAGGAAAACTGCAAACGACACGACTGCCGCGATGATCTGGTTGCGGGTCAGGCTTGAAATCCACATGCCGAGCGAGAGCAGCGCGCCGCCAAAAAGAAGAGCGCCCAGCGCCTGCGCGATTAACGGCTTGGCGTCGGGATTTCCGTAAAGGAACAACATGCCGACGTCGATAAACGTCACGACCAGGATGGCGATGTAGAGCGTGAGCGCCCCCAGGAATTTTCCGAGGATGATCTGCATCTCCGTGACGGGTGAAGTGAGGAGCAGTTCGATGGTTCCGGTCTTTCTTTCTTCCGCGAACAGCCGCATGCTCACCAGCGGCAGGAGCAGCAACAGGACCACGGTGAGCACGCCTTCAAAAAGCGGCCGGACGATGTAGGTATTGATGTTCGGGGATTGCCCGGCCATCTGGCCCATCTCCATCATGCGGAACATCTGCACGACGTAGGTGGCCACAAAACTGTAAAAAAAGTAGCCGCAGAGCGCGGCGTAAATCGCCAGCACCAGATAGGCGATGGGGGTCGTGAAATAAGTCCGGATTTCCTTCCCCGCAATAGCCAAGATATTCCGCATGACGAATTTCCTTTCTCACTGAATTTCATGCTGTCCGAACGGGCCGCACCGGTTTACTGGGGAGCCTTTTCCGGCTCGGGAGTGGGAGCTTCAACCGCGGGGCTTGCGGCGTGGCCCTCAACCAGGTCCTGAGTGGTGAGTTTTAGGAAGATGTCTTCCAGGCTCAAACCGCTTGCCTTGAGCTCGTAAAGCCGCCACTGCGATTCGACCACGGCCCGCGCCAGTTCGGCCCGCACGTCCCGGCCTTTTTCGGCGTGGACCTCAAAGGTGGCGCGCCTATCCTGGTCGCCCTGCATCTCAACCAGATTGACGCCGTCCACTCTCTCCAGCTTCTCCTTGATGGACGCGGACGGACCTTCGGCCGTCACCAACACGGTTTCAAATCCTTGCAGACGCCGCGTCAGCTCTTCCGGTTTCCCTTCCGCCACAACCCGGCCCGCATTGATCACCACCACGCGCTCGCAGGTCTTTGAAGCCTCGGGCAGGATGTGGGTGCTCAGGATCACGGTGTGCTGCCCGGCCAGGCCCCGGATCAACTCCCGGGTCTCAATGATCTGCTTGGGATCCAGCCCCGCCGTCGGCTCGTCCAGCACCAGCACTTCAGGCTGATGGATCAGCGCCTGGGCCAGCCCCACGCGCTGCCGGTAGCCTTTGGAG
>JBOGKI010000864.1:0-1595 GCA_050745605.1 Terriglobia bacterium
CGCAACTTAATCTCAGCAGGTCGCCGCCGTCGAGCCGCACCCCAGCCACCGGCACGCCGAGGCCAGCGGCCATTTCGGCCGCGGCGAGCGTATCGTAGGTGTCAAGCAACAGGAATGCAGGACTTTCCTCATTTTTTTACGACTCCCAGCCCAGCCGCAGTTCCAGTTGCAAGTTCGGAGGCTGTTCGGCCGGCGGGCTGGGACTGCACCGCGCGAGAATTTGCTTGATGCCGTCGGCCAGCGCGTAGAAGCGGAACGGCGGAATACCAAAGAATCGCCGTGAGATGATCAACAGTTTCTCGCACAGGATTTTCAGCTTCAGTTTTTGCCCCAGGAAGGTCGCCGCAAAGTAAGCCGCCGCCGTCACCAACAACACCAAGTTCTTCAATCGCTGATACCGCAGAACCCGAATATCTTCCACGTTGTAGCTCTGTTTCACGAAACGGAAAGTTTCCTCAATTTTCCATCGGGTTAGATACATTTGCACGATCCACCATAGGGATTGTGAGTCCCGCACTCCGCCCAGATTGGTGAGCAACAACATCGGCTCCTGCCCGAAGCCCGCCACTACCACCAGACACATCTTTTCTTCCCGCCCCGGCAGACAAATCGGCTCAGCTCCGTAACGAAGCTTCAAAACCTTTTCCTGGCCGTCCTCGATCTTGATCACACGGGCCTGATAGCGCAGCCGGCAGCAGGCGCCCAGATGATGAACCGTCGCCTTCCGCTTGCGCCGGTTGATCACTGAACGCTGCCCGGTGGAGCGGATCACAAATCGTTCTCGCCGCTCCAGCAGCGGCTCCAAGAGCCTCTTCCGATCTCCCCCTCGATCCATCACCCAAATCCCCCGCCCTTGGGTGCAAGATCGAATCCGGTCGACCCCTTCCACAATCTCCGCATTCTCGCTTACAAAATCTTCCGCCTGAGCGGAAAACAACTTCTGGTACAGCGGCGTGATCTCGGTCTCATGCACCTCGGCGGCGGTCACGCTCAACAGCCAGTAACCCGCATGCACTTCGCCCTCGCTCCCATCCCAGACCTGATCCAAATACTCCATCTTCTCCGCATATTCCTTGCGCACATCACTCAGGTCCAAGCACAACACCGTGTTCGCCTCCACCCGGCGACTGCCTAAACTCACCAACCGTTGGCTCAGGTGGTCTTCCAATTCCTTCGCCTTCAAATTGCGCGAGAGGCGATCTTCCGTCTTGATCAACGGAATCTCCTCTTCCAGGCTCCGCGCGATGTTGCTCAGCTTCACGTCCTGGCTGGCCTGGATGCCAAACAGCATCTCTCCTACGAAGGCTCGCAGGGGCTTGCTCAATCCTTCGCTGAGTTCGGCCGTGAACTTCGTCAGTTGGGCTTTCAGTCGCGAACGAACTTTGTTACTCTGCATCGGGGACACCTCCAAGGTAGTTTGGATTTCTGCAAAAACCCTTCTACCACGGATTTCGTCCCCTCCCACTTCGCCAAAGCCTTAACTCATTCCGGTTCTGTCGCTTGGCCGAACTGGACCAAAAAAATGAGGAAAGTCCTGGAAGTATCAGGGACGCACTTCCTGGAAGGGATAAATCTAAGGGGCGACCACCGCGCTG
>JBOGKI010000865.1:0-1586 GCA_050745605.1 Terriglobia bacterium
CGAGCTTTCGGAGCGGTTGGATGCCGCGCTGCGGGTGATTTATCTGGTGTTCAATGAAGGGTATTCCGCTTCCTCGGGCGAGTCGCTCACGCGCAGCGATCTGTCCGCTGAGGCCATCCGTCTGGGGCGACTGCTGCTGGAATTGCTGCCGGAGCCGGAAGTGATGGGATTGCTGGCGTTGATGTTGTTGCAGGAATCGCGCCGCGCGGCCCGCAGCACGCCCACCGGCGAGTTGGTGGTGCTGGAAGAGCAAGATCGGTCGTTGTGGAATCAGGAGCAAATCGCTGAGGGTTTGGCGCTGGTTCACCGCGCGCGCGCTTCGGACCGCGCCGGTTCTTATACCTTGCAAGCCGCGATTGCGTCGGAGCACGCGCGAGCAGCAAACGCCGCGGCCACCGACTGGAACCGGATCGTGCAGTTGTACGACGCGCTGAATGCGCTGCATCCCTCACCGGTAGTGGAATTGAATCGTGCCGTGGCTATCGCCATGCGCGACGGCCCCGCGGCGGGTCTGGCACTCGTTGACGCCCTGCTCGCGCGCGGCGAACTCGGAGACTACCACTTGGCCCATGCGGCGCGGGCGGATCTCTGCCGCCGGCTGGGCAGAATCGCCGAGGCCCGCGCTGCCTACCAACGCGCGCTTGATCTCACGCGCCAGGAGCCGGAGCGGCGTTTCCTCGAACGGCGTCTGGCGGAACTGGCATCTCCGCCCCTATAGAAAATCCTCCTCTGCCCTCCTTTTTCAAAGGAGGGGGGTCGGGGATACCGTCCATGTTAGGAAAAGTTTTCCAGGATGGTTCTGAGCCACATGTCGAAAATCCGTAGTGCAGTTCGACCATAGGGTAAGAGCACCCTTTAGCTCCGGAGGAAACATGAAGTACCTGTGCCTGGTGTATCTCGACGAAAAGCGGCTGGAGGAGGTCCCCGACAGCGAGTGCGTGGCCTTCGATTCAGGACTGCGGGCCGACGGCCGCTGTCTCGCTTCCGAAGCGCTACAGTCGGTGCAGACCGCGACCACCGTGCGGGTGCGCAACGGTCAGCTGGCGATCACCGATGGGCCCTTCGCCGAGACCAAGGAGCAGTTGGCCGGATTCTACATGGTTGAGGCCCGCGACCTGAACGAAGCCATCCAGATCGCGGCCAAGATTCCACCGGCGCGCATCGGCAGCATCGAGGTGCGGCCCATCCGCCCGATCCGCGAAACCGTCGCGGCCGCGCGGGCTCAACAGAAACGCTAATCCATAAACTACCTGAAGGAGAAACGGCAATGCGAGTCATGGTCATTGTGAAAGCGAGCAAGGAATCCGAAGCCGGCGCCATGCCGAAACGTAAGGATTTGGAAGCCATGGGTAAGTTCAACGAAGAGCTGGTGAAAGCCGGCGTGATGCTGGCGGGCGATGGGCTGCATCCGAGTTCCAAGGGCAAGCGCGTGCGCTTTGACGGCGCCAAGCGCACGGTGATTGACGGGCCGTTCACCGAAACCAAGGAACTGATCGCCGGCTTCTGGCTGTGGCGAGCGAAGTCCATGCAGGAAGCGGTGGATTGGCTCAAGCGCGCGCCGTTCGATGGCGGCACCGAAGTCGAAA
>JBOGKI010000866.1:0-1586 GCA_050745605.1 Terriglobia bacterium
GCCGCAGCCTGGTTCATGGCCGCGGAGTGCGTGGTCTGCGCCGCGTTCTGCACCGTGCTGGTCTGGCCCTGCAGCCATTGCTGCGAACTGCCGCTGGCCGACGAGCCGCCGCCGCCGGCGCTGGCGATGATGAACGAGCCACCGGCGCTCCAGTTTGATGAGCTGGTCTGAAACGAGCTGCCCCCGTTCACCGCCTCGTTGAATGCGGACGCGAATGTCGCGGCGGTCGAGGTGTCCGCCAGCGCCGTCTGCTCCGCCGCCTGCGTCTCGCTGAAGAATTCGCTCTCCGTCACCTGGGCGGTGTCGGTACGCTCGAACACAGCCAGCTGCTGCTGCTCGCCCGGTGCAAGCGGCAGGGAGTAGACGAGGTCGCCAAGCGAGATGCCGGCGAAGGTCCATTGCTGCTGCATCTCAAGCACATAGCCGAGGCCGAGGGTGGCGGCCATTGGCACGGTCTCGTCCGGTTCGAATATGCCAAATGGGTCAAGGCCCATGATCTGGTCACGGAATCCGTCGACGCTGAGCGGCTGCTCCACCGGCACGCGGTCGGTGTAGCTGGTTGGGGCTGCCGGGACACCGATTGGTGTGAAGCCGGTGATGTAGACCGGCAGCGGCAGGAAGTTCCCGATGCCGTCGCCGATGGGGATACGCTCCACCTGGTTCACGATGCTGAGCTGCGGCTCGACCAGCCGGATGAACACCCCGAAGGGAAACGAATCGATCGTGTTCGCCGCGCTGAACTGCTGCTGGCATGGCCCGGTTTCGCCGAGTTTCACCGCCGGCAGTTGCGGAGCGTTGGCGGGCGGCGGGGCGCCGGGATCGGGCAGTTGTGACGGCAGTAGCGACTGCAACGCCGCGAGGATGCTGACCGGCAAAGGAGCGAGCGTGTTGGGCAGGATGATGACGCCGGCAAGGCCGTTCGCCGCAATCTGCTGAGGCTGGATGGTGATGGCCGCGTTGCCGTTGGCGCCGTGCACGGTGAAGGAAATGCCGCCCGCGGGCATCAGCGCGCCTGCCGGCATCGGCAGGATGAACCCGCCGGCATCGTTCGTCAGGATCGTGAGCGGCGGCGGGTTGCCGCCGAGGCTCGTGGGATCGAAGGTGATCTGCACCCGGTCGGCCGCGGTGCCGTCCGGCTGGTGCAACAAGCCAATGATCTGCGCCGGAACGGCAGGGCCTGCGAGCGCCGTGGTGATCGCGCTCAGACTGGTCTGGATCTGCTGAAGGCCCAGATAAACCTTGCTCACCGCCGAGATGCGGAAGGGCTGCAGCTGCGAGGTGAGCGTGCTGCCTTGCTGGCCGAGGAAATCGATCGTCAGCGGGATGCGCTGACGGTTGATCAGCGGCATTATTGTTGCGGCTGCGCCTGCCGCGGGGTCTGCTGAGTGCGAGGTTGGGCCGGTGGTCGTGGTCGGCATGATCATCTCCCCAATGCGATGCGTGCAGGGCGGCGGCTTGGTGGCACGGCGCCGCCGCGCGTACTCATGTGGAACGCTTGCGAGAGCCTCGGCGAGCAGAACACCCGTCGACGCCAAACATTGACATATTCTCCAAAAAAGGGTTCGCCGCACCCCCTGATTGGGGGG
>JBOGKI010000867.1:0-1584 GCA_050745605.1 Terriglobia bacterium
CGCTGACCGTCGTATTGAACTGGATTGACTCCAATCCACGGGGGCAACCGCCTGGCTGGGAGCCTTACCCGCTCTCCCTGCGCATTGTGAATTGGCTGAAGTTTCTGGACCGGCACGCGAAGAGGTGGTGGGAAATGGAGCGTGCTAGCGACACGGCAAGAATCCTGGCAAGCCTCTCCGCGCAGGTTTGCGCGCTTGAAGGCGGCCTCGAAAAGGATGTCCTGACCAACCATCTGCTGAAAAATGCCAAGGCCCTCGTCTTTGCCGGGGGCTTACTCCAGACAGCCGGAAGCCATCGCTGGCTGAGAGAGGGCCTGGAGCCTTTGAAGCGTGAGATTCAAGAGCAGATTCTCGAAGATGGCGGCCACTTCCAGCGGTCGCCGATGTATCACGGGCAGGTCCTGGAAGACCTTCTCGACCTAGAAATTCTGCTGACCTCTTGGCCGCTCCCCGCAGCAGGCGCCGAATCTGAAAGTGGCGGGGAAGTTGCGCAACTTCTCCGTGAACGAGTCGTGAAGATGAGCGGTTGGCTCCAAGCCATGCTGCACCCCGATGACGAGATTCCACTGATGAACGACTCGGCCTTGGGGATGGTCTCACCTCCCCGGGAGTTGCTTGAACGCGTGGGGATGATGAGAACAGCGCGCGCCCGTGGTCACAACGCGCCGGACGCCGCGAGCAACGTCCCTGCATCCTCCGGTCATTCTGACGTAAGGATTCTCGATCAGTCCGGCTACGCCACGATTCGGCATGAGCCGGTCCGGAGCTTTCTGGTCTTCGACTGCGGGCCACTGGGCCCGTCCTATCAGCCAGGACACGGGCACTGCGACTTGCTGAGTTTCGAGCTCTCCCTGCATGGAATGCGAGTGGTGGTGGACACCGGTACGAGCACCTATGAAGCTGGTCCCATCAGATCGCATGAGCGATCAACCGCGGCTCACAACACCCTTCGAATCGACGGCGAAGAGCAGGCCGAGATGTGGTCGAGTTTCCGTGTAGGCCGGCGGCCGCAAGTGGGCCGCTTGACCGGCGCAGCACACGGCAACCTCAGCTTCGTCCAAGGCAAGTACTCGACCGGCGCGCGTTGTGGGGTCATGCATGCGCGCGCTGTTATCCGGGATGGCGAAGGTGGCTGGTGGTTCGTTGACCTGCTTGAAGGAAGCGGCGAGCACGGTGTCGAATCTTTCATCCACTTTCATCCCCAAGTCACTGTTGAGCTGGTGAGGCAGGTGAACGCGGCTCAGGCTCCGCCCTGCAATTTCCGAGAGCAGGCGATCCTTGACTTTGGGGGGCATCGCTACCGTCTGCTCGGCCCAACGGGAACGGCGTTCAAACTGGCGGAGAGTTGGTACTCGCCGGAATTTGGGATGCGCGTGAAGAACACGGTTGCGAGCTGGCGATGGCGCGGCCGCATACCGGCCGCGTCTGCCTTTGCTCTGGCTCCGATGGAGAGCCGGATCCCGGAGGTCCGTCTTTCGGCTGAAAGGGGTTGCTGTTGGATCGGGGATTTCAAGCTTTCACTTCGCTGAACACCTTGGCCGGCGAAGTGCGGAGGGGCAATGAAAATTCTCTATATCTCACAGT
>JBOGKI010000868.1:0-1564 GCA_050745605.1 Terriglobia bacterium
ATGGAAAATCTGCAGGATTGCGGGCATCGACCTGTATATTCATGCCACCTTCTGGCTGCTGATTCTCTTCATTCTCTTTCTCTACTGGATGCACGGGCATGACGCGGTCACAGCGTTGTGGGGCGTTATTTTCGTCATGGTCATTTTCGCCTGCATTGTTCTGCACGAGCTTGGCCATGCGCTGGTGGCGCGCCGGTACGGCATCAAGACACGCGATATCACGCTGCTACCGATCGGCGGACTGGCGCGGCTCGAGCGCATGCCGGATGATCCGCGGCACGAGTTCTGGGTGGCGGTGGCCGGGATCATCGTCAACCTGATTATCGCCGGGGCGATCTTCGTGCTTCTCACGGTGCTGGGAATCCGGGTGAGCGCCGGATTTCAGTGGGTCGGGGGCAACTTTCTCAATAAGCTGATGTGGGTGAATGTATGGCTGGCGCTGTTCAACCTCATTCCGGCCTTCCCCATGGACGGTGGCCGGGTGTTGCGCGCGCTGCTGGCCACGCGCATGGAATACACGCAAGCGACGCAGATTGCCGCCCGCATCGGCCAGGCGATTGCTTTCTTTTTTGGACTCGTGGGACTGGTTACCGGGGACTTTCTCCTGCTCTTTATAGCCCTTTTCGTCTGGATGGGCGCCGAGCAGGAAGCGGCGATGTCGCAGATGAAGACCTCGCTCGGCAGCATCCCCGTCCAGCGCGTGATGCTTACCGACTTCCGCACGCTGAATCCTGACGATCCTTTGAGCCGGGCGATCGAATACATGCTGGCGGGCTGGCAGCATGATTTCCCCGTCGTGTTTGGGGAGCGTGTGCTCGGAATTCTGACGCGCGAAGACTTGATGAAGACGCTGGCGGAGAAGGGCTCGGGCGGCCTCATCCGCGACGCTATGCGGCGCGAGTTCCAAGTGGCGGATTCCCACGAAATGCTCGAACATGCCCTCGCCACCCTGCGGGAATCGAACGCCCGCTCGCTGCCGGTTCTGCATGACGGGCAACTGGTGGGGATGCTCACCATGGATAACGTGGGCGAGTTCGTCATGATCCAGTCGGCGCTGCGACAAGCGCGGATGGCGGAGCGCGGGAAAGCGGCGGCGCACACCCTGGATTCATCAAGCCATTGAGAGGTGGATCGGGATCAAGTAGAATGTCGCCCGGCGAGGGAAACCGTTTCTGTGGTGCTACACATTTCTAGAACTAGGAGGCTGTTGAAAAGGGCATGTGTCATGCTGAGCGCAGCGAAGCATCTGCTGTTTCTTATTGAAAACAACAAAAGCAGATCCTTCGCTTCGCTCAGGATGACAATGGATTGGGTTGCGGCCAGAGGCCGCCGCTACAGGGGGAAAGGCCTATGAAACGCCGACGGGAAGCTCCTGCGGCTCGTAGGCGAGGACGGGCGCAAGCCACCGCTCGACCGTCCTGAGGTCCATGCCCTTGCGCCGCTGGTAATCGAGCACTTGGTCGCGGCCGATCTTCCCGACGGCAAAATAAGTGGACTCAGGATTCGAAAAATATAGCCCGCAGACCGACGCGCCGGGATACATGGCAAAGCTTTCCGTCAGGTG
>JBOGKI010000869.1:0-1562 GCA_050745605.1 Terriglobia bacterium
ATCTGTAGGAACCTTAGGTGGTATTGCCGGAGCGTTGTGTCTGGTGTTGGCTCAGTGGGTAAGAAAATCAATCGAGAACCGAATCCACGCGACGGTTGGAAATCCAGTTGCGCCATATGTGGGCCATAAACTTGAAGAGACCTTCTGACCTGCCCCCGTTTTCTGTACCACTCATAATGTGAGTTCCAGGGGTTGGTTTGGTCTTTCTTCCTTCCCGCGCTGCGGCTCGGAGGGAGCCGTAGGCGACCGGAGAGCCGCAGCGCGGGAAGCGAATTCCTGCGGGGTCCGGTTGCCCAACGCGCTATGGGGCCGGACTTCATTGTAATCCCTCCGCCAGGCTTCGATTTTCTCCCTCGCATCTTGCAAGCTCATGAACCAGTGCTCGTTCAAACACTCATCCCGCATCTTGCCATTGAAACTCTCGATCAACGCGTTCTGCACGGGCTTCCCCGGCTCAATGAAGCGCAGCCGGACCCCTTTTTGGTAAGCCCACGCGCCCAAGGCTTGGCCCGCAAACTCCGGCCCGTTGTCCGTCACCAACGCCTCGGGCAATCCTTCCAACTCCCGCAGGCGTTCGAGAACCCGCACCACCCGGACCCCCGGAATCGAGGTGTCGACTTCTGCCGCCAGACACCGGCGATTGTAATCGTCCACAATGTTCAAGCTCCGGAACCTCCGCCCGTCGCTCAGCGCGTCGGCCACGAAATCCATCGACCAACGCTGGTTCGGGCCCGCCGGGACTCCCAGCGGCTGACGCTCCACCGCCCCGGTCCGTTTGCGCTTCCGCCGCCGCACCGCCAGCCCTTCTTCCCGGTACAGCCGGTACACCCGCTTGTGATTGACGCGCCAACCTTCGCGGTCGAGCAATATTCTCAGGCGCCGATACCCGAACCGGCGCCGCTGGGCGGCCAGTTCCCGCAGCCGCTCGCGGAGTTCCAGGTCCCTCGCCGGGCGCTCCGCACGGACCGAATACCGGCAGCTCGACCGTGCCGCCCCCACCAACGCGCAGGCGCGCCGCTCGCTTAACTCTGCGTGCGCTTCCTTCATCACGCCGACGGCCTCGCGCCTCGCCGCCGGCGTCGCTACTTTCTTGCCAGCACCGTCTTCAACGCCTGAAGATCCAGCGCCTGATCCGCCACCATCTGCTTCAGCCGCCGGTTCTCCTCTTCCAACTGCCGTAGCCGCCGCGCTTCGCTCACCTCCAGCCCGCCAAACTTCGACTTCCAACGATAGTAGGTCTGGTCGCAAATCCCGTGCTTCCGGCAGATCTCCTTCACGGCCACTCCCGCTTCCCCTTCTTTCAGCACTCCAATGATCTGTTCCTCCGTAAATCGGCTCGACTTCATTTTGTCCTCCTTGGGTTGTTATACCCCGGAAGACTCACATTTCAACTGGTCCAGTTTTTGGGGGGCAGGTCAACGGCACAAGCAGACCTCAGGCGAAGAACAACTCCTCCTTGGTCGGCCAGCGTTTACTGACTCCACTCCGGCCGGTTAAAACGGTGCGCTGGAAGTCCTTCGGCATAAATAACGACGATTTCACTTACTGTGACATCCTGCAAC
>JBOGKI010000870.1:0-1557 GCA_050745605.1 Terriglobia bacterium
CTGGAAGAGGATGCCCTGCTGCTCATCATCCAGCAAGAATTGGCCAAACGCTGTAAGAAGAGTAAGACTCGTAGCCGCAAGGCGACGCCGGCCGAGGTCGTGCTCCGCAGGCTGCTGTTGAAGCACGTGCGCGACTGGAGTTACGAAACGCCGTCGCGGGCAGTGCGGGCCAATCTGGTGTATCGCGAATTCACCCGGATCGGCGGCGAAAAAGTTCCGGATGACCGGACGATGGGGAACCTGGCGCGTCAACTGGGGCCGGAGGTGATCGAAAAATTGCATCGGCGGGTGGGGGAGATGGCCCAGGAAAACAAGATCGCGACGGGCCGGAAGATGCGCGTCGATACGACCGTCGTGGAGACGGACATTCATTATCCGACCGGCAGCACTTTACTGGGCGACGGCATGCGCGTCCTGACACGCATCATGCAAAAAGTCACGGCCGTGGCGGGCAAAGCTGGCACACAGATGCGCGACCGCAGCCGGTCCACAAAGTGGAAGGTTTTGGCGATCGCGCGCGCCAGTCGGAACAAGACGGAGCAAGGCCGGCAGAAGAGGAAGAACGCCTACGTCAAACTGTTGGAAATCACCAGCCGGGTTGCCGGGCAAGCTGAGAAGTTTTCCAGCGAGATTGCCCAGCGCGTCAAGCGCGGCAATCTGACCGTGCTGCACAAAGCCAAGAAGCAACTGGATGAGATGATTCCCCGGGTCCAGCAGGTGCTGCGCCAGACGCGGGAGCGGGTGCTACACGGCAACACTCAGGCTGACGGAAAGCTGCTCAGCCTATTGGAGACGCACACCGAGGTGATCCGCAAGGGCAAGGCGAATAAGCCAAATGAGTTCGGCAAACTGGTCCTGATTCAAGAGGCGGAGAACCCGATCGTTACGCATTACCGAGTGTGCGAACAAAGACCGGCAGACTCCACCTTGCTGGAAGGATGTCTGGAGCAACAGGTCGAACAGTTCGGACGCGCGCCGCAGCGCGTGGCGGCAGATTCCGGATTCTTTTCAGCCGCTAACGAAACCAAGGCCGAGCAGATGGGGGTCAGACGGGTATCGATTCCGAGCCATGACACCAAGAGCCCTGCCCGCAAGCAGCGACAGAAGCAGCGTTGGTTCAGGGAGCTTCCGAAATGGCGCCCAGGCGGCGAAGGCCGCATCAGTGTCCTTAAACGGCGGCATGGGTTGCGGCGATCGCTCTATAAAGGACCGGACGGCTTCCGGCGCTGGGTCGGACTCGGGGTGATCGCCGGCAACATCATTCATATTGGTACTCGCCTGGCCGAACAAGCACGCCCGCGGTAAGATTCCCTCTTCGGCCAATCCACTGCTTCCCCCACCACAATCCGGATTCAGTCCGATCACCTCCCCTTTTCCACTTCAACGTTCCCCTGAAAAGTTGCCAGTCCAGACAAACTCACCGGGGACCTCCTGCGTCGTCTGAGGCACCTTTTGGAATTTTAAGTGGGAAAGCAGCTACGGTCAATCGAAAGCGCGTTGCCAGGTTCGGTAACGCCACGAATCAGAATGTGGACGTGCGGATGGTCGGTGTTGTGA
>JBOGKI010000871.1:0-1552 GCA_050745605.1 Terriglobia bacterium
TAAGTTAATGCTTGGCGGGGTCTTGGGTTTGAGTTGGGGGCGGCTGCGGAAGCCGCCCCTTGCCATTCCGGCCCTTGAAGCGGCGCTCGAGTCGCATCCCGGCGGAGCTCTATCCTCGGTTCAAGTGCTTCCATTGTAGTCCAGACATTCTGGCGCGAAAGCGTAAAATCCCAGGGGTCCGGGGACAGAGTCCCCGAGTTAAACCATGCCCCGTTCCTCTTTCTTTTCCGCGGCATCGTCGTTACCCTCCCGCCCGGTAGATCGCCGCCGGCGTCCGGTAGCCGAGGCTCTGGTGCAGACGCTCGTGATTGTAGAACTGGAAGTAGCGCCCGATGCCCGCCCGCGCCTCGCTCACCGAGACGTAATCCTTCAAGTACACCTCTTCATATTTCAGCGAGCGCCACAACCGCTCGACGAAAATGTTGTCCATGCAGCGTCCGCGCCCGTCCATGCTGATCGCGATCTGGCGCGCCGCCAACTGGCCCGTGAACTTCTCGGAAGTGAATTGCGAGCCTTGATCGCTGTTGAAGATCTCCGGCCGTCCCCGGCGCAAGGCGCGCTGCAGCGCCTCGATGCAGAAGTCCACCTCCATCGTCAACGACAGCGACCAGCTCAGCACGAACCGGCTGCTCCAATCCATCACCGCCACCAGGTACAGGAAACCCTGCGCCATCCGGATATAAGTGATGTCCGTGCTCCACACCTGGTTGACGCGCTCCACCGTCGTCCCTCGCAACAGGTACGGATAGATCCGGTGGCCTTCCTCCGGCCGGCTCAGCCCCGGCTTCGGATACACGGCTTCGATCCCCATCCCCGCCATCAGCCGCGAGACGCGCTTGCGGTTCACTGCGTGGCCCTGCGTGGAAAGCCACGCCGCCATCCTCCGGCTGCCATAAAACGGCGCCCGCGTGTACTGCTCGTCCAGCAACCGCATCAGCCGCAGATTCTCTTCGCTCTCCCCCGCCGGCTCGTAATACAAACCCGAACGGTGGACCCCCAGCAACGCGCATTGCCGCCGCACGCTGATCTGGGCGTGCGCCCGCTCCACCAGCCCCCGCCGCTGTTCAGTCGAGCAGGCCAACTTTTTTTTTAAGCCAGTCCAGTTCCACTTTCAGCCGGCCGATCTCTTCATAGAGCCCGTCGCGGTCCGCTTCCCCGTTCCGCCCCGGGCGGCTCCGTCCGTCCACGAAAAGCTCCGGCAATTGGTCCAGCGCCGATCTTCTCCATTTCGCGATCTGCACCGGATGCACCTTGAACTGCGATCCCAATTGGCTCAGCGTTTTTACCTCGCGGATCGCCTCCACCGCCACCCGCGCCTTGAACTTCGCACTGTACTGCTTTCTCGCCGTCGTCATCGACCTGCTCCTTTCTGTCAACGACTCCGCCGGAATCTTAACTTATTGCCTGGTCTTAATTCCTGGGTCCACTATAGGATTCCGAGGGATGTCGATCAGCGTTCCGAACTGATGTCGATCACCATTCCGAAGTGATGCCGATCAGTGTTCCGAACTGATGCCGATCAGTTTTACGGTTGTAGTTCGGAATCGTGATC
>JBOGKI010000872.1:0-1550 GCA_050745605.1 Terriglobia bacterium
GGCCATGAGGGTGTTCAGCGCTCAACAACCGGCCCGCATCGCGCCGGACCTGGCGGTGGGATTGAGAGAGACGCGCAAGCTGATCGACCAGGTCCAATCCAGCCAACTGAGCGCCGACTCAAAGTACAACGTCCTGCACGAACTGGGCGTGAAGGAAGCGCAATTCAACACCGCGCTGTCCGATGCGTTGGAAATTTCCATGCAGGCAAATGTGGCGCCGGAACATCCGCCCACCGGCATGTTCGCGCGCTTCTTCGGCACGCCGGCCAGCTTCCAGGTGGCCATACCGGGACAGCAGTTCTGGGTGAGGGTTCACGTGGCGGCTCAAAGTCCGGCCACGGTGCAGGTGAACCGTGTGTGGCTGGCGGCGGACGGCAAGGGCTGGACCGTGGCGCCGGAGAATGCCGCGCCCGCCACTCTTGCCGACGGCAAGACGCAAGACGTGCGTTTTAAGGTCACGATTCCGGATGATGCCGCGCTCACCAAAGCCTATTTCTCGCGGCCGGACATCGAGCAGCCCTATTACAACATTCTCAAACCCCAATACCTGAGCCTGCCGCTGGCTCCTTATCCGCTGGCGGCCTGGGTGGAAATGAGCTATCAGGGCGTGCCCTTCCGCGCCGGCGAAGTGGTCCAATCCGTGGAGCGGCTCACCGGGCCGGGGACGGTTCTGAACCCGCTCGTCGTCGGGCCGGCCATTTCTGTCTGGATCCCGACTCGCGCCGGCATCGCGCCGCTCGACGCTAAATCATTTCAACTGCCTGCCCTGATCCACAGCAACGTGAAGGGACCGGCCCAGGGGACGGTGCGGCTGGACCTGCCGGCAGGCTGGACCTCCGAGCCGGCCACTGCCGATTTTTCCATGAAGAAGGACGGCGAAGACCAGCCGGTGACCTTTAAGGTTTTCCCCAAGCACCTCGCGGCAAAGCCCTACACCATCACCGCAGTCGCTTCTTATGACGGCCACGAATACCGCGAGGGATACCGCAACGTCGGCTATCCCGGCCTGCGCCCGTACCCTCTTTACCGGCCCTCCACTTACCGCGCGACGGGCGTGGATGTGAAGGTGGCAAAGGGTCTGAACGTGGGCTACATCATGGGCAGCGGCGACGAAGTGCCGGAATCGCTGGAGAATCTCGGCATCCATGTTCATCTGCTCACCAGCGCCGATCTCGCCAGCGGTAATCTGTCGAAGTACGACGTCATCCTGATGGGTGTACGCGCCTACGCCGTGCGCGAGGACCTGAAGACTTATAACGGACGGATTCTGGATTACGTGAAGGACGGCGGCGTGGTGATGGTTGAATACAACACGCCGGAGTTTGATCACAACTATGGTCCTTATCCCTACACCATGACCAATGATCCTGAAGAAGTGACGGACGAAACCTCAAAGGTGGTGATCCTTGATCCTTCAAATCCAGTGTTCGCCTGGCCGAACAAGATTACGGAAAACGATTTCAAGGGTTGGGTGGAAGAGCGCGGATCAAAGTTCATGAAGTCGTGGGACCCGCATTACCAGGCGCTGCTGGAGACTCACGATCCCGGCC
>JBOGKI010000873.1:0-1541 GCA_050745605.1 Terriglobia bacterium
GGGTTAAGGCGGAGTTGCCGCAGGCCCAAGCGCAGATCGCGCCAGAAGGAATCTAGAAATCCGAACCTGCCCATGTGCCGGTTATGCCTCCTCAAGGTCATCTCCGGCAATGAAAAAGGAATAGTTCCACTAACCAAGGGATATGACGCAGGGATACAGATTAGGTTAGCAGGAAGACTACCGCGTGAAGGCAGTCTATGGCTGGGGCGCGCAGGCCGGGCATCGGTGGATTTAACTAACCTGCCGCGCTAAAGCGCACCGCTACGTTCCGTGTAAATGGACAGCGCGGGGTGAACATCAATGGGCGCAGCCGGGCGGGTGCAAAGATGAGAAAGCCATCCGTTACAGGTTAACCGGGAGCGATCGCAGACCGCCGCTACAACCGCAGTTGTCACATAGGCTCTCGCTACCCACACTATTCCATCCGCAGCGCCTGCACAGGATCGATCGAAGCCGCGCGGCGCGCGGGGACAAGCGCCGCGACGACGGCGCAGGCGGCAAGGATGGCGACGGCCACCGCCAGAATCACCGGATTATGGCTTTTGACGCCGTAAAGCTGGCTCGCCATCAGCCGTCCACCGGCGAGCGTCACCGGGATGCCGATCGCCAGGCCGAGGCCAAGCTGCACCAGCGCCCCGCGCAGCACCAGCCACAGGACGTTGGCACGGTCCGCGCCCAGCGCCATGCGGACGCCGATTTCGCTGGTGCGCCGCGCCACGGAATAGGACGTGACGCCGTAAAGCCCCACGCAGGCCAGGATCAATGCGAGCAGGCCGGAAAGCTCGGTGAGCCGCGCGATCAGCTTATCCTGATTGAAATTGCGGTCAAGCTGCTCGGTGAGGCTCATCATATCGAGCACGGTGAGATTGGGATTGATGTTGGCCAAGGTGCGGCGGACGGCCGCCTCCAGATTTTCCGGCCTCCCGGCAACGTGCAACTCGATGTCGCCGATGTACTCTGCCGAGACGAAGAATGAGAGCTTGGGGTCCTTCGGCATTTGCAGGAACGGCATGAAGAACGTCGGGTAGGCGGGCTGGCGCGCGTCCTGATACTTCGCGTCCTGCACGATGCCTACAATCTCCCTCCCTCCGCTGTACTTGGGGTCGCCCATTCCGAAGTGCTGGCCGATGGGGTCCTGCTTGGGGAAGAATTTTTTGGCGAAGGCTTGATTGACGACAGCGACCGGGGGCGAGTTAGACGTGTCCTGGTCGCCGATCGTGCGGCCGCGCAGCAATCGCGTGCCAATGGTTTCGAAATAATGCGGCCCAACACAGTCGAGCGACCCGCCGTCCCGCTCGTCGGGCGGGCGGCCTTCGATGTGGAAGCCAAAGCCCCAGTTATCGCCCCGCATCGGGCTGTAAAGAGAATAGCTGGCGCTGAGCACGCCAGGAATTTGCGGAAGGCGCTGCTCAAGCTGCTGGTAAAGGCCGTAAAGTTGTTCGGGCTTGTATCCGGCGAGGGCGGGATTCACTCTTACAATCAGGCGGCCTTGAGGCGTAAAACCAAAGTTCTGATTCTCCACATTACGCAGGCTTTCGGTC
>JBOGKI010000874.1:0-1540 GCA_050745605.1 Terriglobia bacterium
AATGGCGGCCCCCGATTCGCGCCGCACCCAAGCCGACCATTCGCCCGTCTGTTTTGGGGATAAGGCGCGGGCGGGTTTCAGCACCGCCAACCTCCTTCCTCGGTCATCCCATAAAGGAAGAGCGCTCCGGTTCAGGCGTACGACCACCTCTCCCCCGGCTTCCACGACATGCTGTACTCCCTGGGGATTGGCATAGCCGCGATCCCCCAGCATGATGTCCCCCGGGAGTACAGGAAAACGCCGCCACGCCTCTCCACCGTGCACATCGGTCAATTCGAAAAAATCGCATTGCAGGGTTTGCAGGTTAATCGCGTAATGGATCCGCCAATCCGTTCCGGTGCTTCCCGGTTCAGACACTGCCGTGGCATCCACCGCTCGTACCCGCCGTCCCACGGTCGGAGCTATCATGCCTAAATTGCCGCGCGTCTGCTCGGCGAGCCACCGCAACCATTCCTCAGCGGACCGGAGCCGCTTGTACACCGCCGCGGCGTTCAGTTGCCCTAAACCCATCTGTCTCGCTCGCACCGAGGTCTCCGCCAGCGAACACCCCGTCGCGATGTGGATCAATAAAGTCCGCAGCAGGGCCGGCGCATCAGCAACTCCACGCGCCCGGACCAACGCCCCATACTCACGGGCCTTACCTGCCCATCCTTCGGGCAGAAACGAGCACAGCACTTCCCAATCATCCAGTTCCTCAACTACCTCTGCGGTTGGGCTCATGGACCCGAAGCATAACCGAACCTCCGCTCAAAAGCAATCGTTAAGTAAACGCTTATGGGGGCAAGCCCCGCCCCTACTGCGGCGCCGCCAAAGATAATACACTGGGACTCCCAACGCTACGATGCACAATCCCGCGATGCTGCGTTCCGCCTTGTGCGTCAAGAGCGCCCATTCGACAAACAACGCAAAGACAATGTAAAGGCCCGGCAAGACCGGGTAACCCCACGCGCGATAGGGGCGCGGCGCATCCGGGCGCGTCCGCCGCAATCGGAACAGCCCCAGGATGGTCAGAATGTAGAACAAGAGCACGGCAAAAATAACATAATCGAGCAGCTCATTGTACGAGCCGGAGAGTGTCAGCAGGCAGGCCCATACGGCCTGGACCATCAGCGAAACCGCGGGGCTGCGATACTTCGCGTTGACATTGCCCACCGAGCGGAAGAACAAGCCGTCTTTGGCCATCGCGTAATAGACGCGAGCCCCGGCCAGCGTCAGGCCGTTGATGCAGCCAAAGGTTGAGATGATGATCGCCGCGGCCATCAGGCCCGCGCCCTTCGACCCGAAAACAACCTGCATGACGGCGGTGGCAACGCGATCGTCGGCCGCGTACTGGATGCCGCGCGCGATCGGTTCCAGGCCATGCGGCGAACCGCCAAAAGGCAGCAC
This sequence comes from Terriglobia bacterium, assembly GCA_050745605.1. Taxonomy (GTDB): domain Bacteria; phylum Acidobacteriota; class Terriglobia; order UBA7540; family UBA7540; genus CALCEB01. The sequence continues at coordinate 1,387 of JBOGKI010000874.1, forward strand.
CTGAAGATAGACCCAGTTGCAGAAAAAATAGATGGTGCAGACGACGAGCGTTCCCACAAACAGCGCGAGCGGCAAATTTCGCCGGGGATTGATGACTTCGGCCCCCGTGAAGGTGATGTTGTTCCAGGCGTCGGACGAAAACAGTGGTCCCACG
>JBOGKI010000875.1:0-1533 GCA_050745605.1 Terriglobia bacterium
GAAGGCGGCACGGCGCTACGCGGAAATCGCGCCGGGCTCGGCCCATGCTCTGCACATGCCCTCGCACATCTTCACGGATCTTGGCTTTTGGCAGGAATCCATCCAATCGAATATCGCCTCCGCTCGTGCCGCCCAGCAAGCGACCACCTCCGGCGAATACAATGCGTCGGGACATCAACTCCACGCCATGACGTTTCTTGAATACGCCTATCTCGAAAGCGGACAGGACGATGCAGCGCGGCACGTGATCCAAGACCTTCAGAAGGTTCCTGGGACGAAGGGCAATCAGATTGCGGATGAGCAGGCCGATTTCAGTGTGGAATACGCCACAGAAACTCATAACTGGAAGCGGGCAGAAAATCTGACGTTCGCGCCGGGTTTATACCCTGTAGAAAAGGAGCAGATTGATTTGGCGCGTGCCATCGGCGCCGCTCGCAGCGGCAACGTTACTGCCGCCCGCGCGGACATCAAGAACCTCATCCGCGAGCAGGCTGCCATGGCCAAAGGGAAAAGCAGTCCATCAGCGATGAAGAGCGAAAGCATGGATCAGTTGATGGCAGAGTCCTGGCTGGCATGGGCGGAAGGAAGCGGCGACCAAGCTCTCGCCAAAATGGAAGCCGCGGTGAAAATGGAGGATGACGAGGCGTGGAAAGACGGAGATGCGGCCGTACAAATTCCGCCTCGGGAAATGCTGGCGGATCTCCTCCTCGAACTTCAGCAACCGCAGAAGGCGCTCACCCAGTACGAAGCCGTGCTCAAGCTGTCACCCAACCGCTTTGACTCAGTCTATGGCGCAGCGCGTGCCGCACAGGCCGCAGGTGACGTGGCAACAGCGCACCAATACTTCACTGAACTCACCAAGATTTGTGGTCCGCACGCCGACCGGCCGGAGCTGCAACAGGCGAGGGAGTATCTGGCTGAGAAGTGAAAAGGCCTGAACGGGGAGATAAGTATCGGCGCAGACCGGTGGGGGCAAACCATTGGTTGATTCTGCAAACGACGCAGATTAAGGGTAGTGTGTGAAAACCATCCGACTGACGGCTCACGCCCTTGAGCAGTGCACTGAGCGCGGCGCCAGCGAGGCAGAAGTCCGGGAGGCCATCGACCGGGGCGTGCGTGAGCCCGCCAAGCAGGGCCGGTTCATGTGGCGGCTCAACCTCCAATATGGCGCACCGTGGCAGGATAGGTTCTACGCCATCAAACAAGTTGCACCGGTGGTGGTTGAAGAGCAGAGTGAGATAGTTGTGGTAACGGTTTACACATTCTATTTCTAAAAGGGGACGGTGATGCGAATCAGTTATGACATTGAGGTGGACGCGCTCTATATTCGCTTGCTGGAAGGTGAATACCAGTGCCGGACGCTGCGGCTGACCGACGAAGTGAGTTTGAACATCGGCCCGGGTGAAGAACTTGTAGGGATTGAGGTCCTCGACGCCAAGGATGTGCTGGGCAAGGGCTCGCTTCCGACCGTGGTTTTGGAAAATGTCCCCGCCGTCCAGGGCGGATAGTGGCGCGCGGCGCGCGCCGCTCAAG
>JBOGKI010000876.1:0-1532 GCA_050745605.1 Terriglobia bacterium
GTCACCTGCAGACCGCGGTATTCCTTAAGCTCGAAATCCGGATAAACTTCAAAAACCGCCTTGAAGCTGGTGGCGCTGCCATCCTTGAATCGAACATCGCTGAAATGCGGGCGGCTGGCGATTCGCCACTTCTGACCATCCACCGCCTCTTTCAAATATTTGGGGAAAAGGGACTGGGCAATCTCTTCTTCGATGATGTCCTTAAACCGGCGCCGGATCAAATCCACCGGTACCCGTCCCGGACGAAAGCCCGGAACCTTAACGCTGCGCGCATACTGGCTCACCACGGAGTCCGCTTCCTTGGCGACCACGTCCGGAGGAATTTCAATTATCAGTTCTTTCTTGCAATCCGTAGCTTCCACTTCGTCTATATCTTCTTTGATGAGATTAGATGCGGCAGGGACTTAATTTGTGCCGTTCCCGTTATCCCTCTTCCACCCGCCCGCTTGAACCAGATGCGCCTGCGCCGCGCCGGCTGGCGCGGGCTGCGGATCAAAAGCTTGTTCGCTTCTGCACTCGCGTGGCACGGGACTCGACTTGATCTGCCCGACGCCCGAGCTCCCTGACTTCCCCACCATCAGCAGTTGACATGCACCCAACGTCGGGAAACCGCCCTGAGTGATGCCCGGGAATACACCTTGCAACGAGGGGCGCGCTCACAGCGCATGGGGTTAGTCTTCGAAGGGCGATGCGGTCCTGAGGGTATGGAGCCGTCTTGAACCCCGTTACTAACTATACCACGGCTTAAGCGTCTGTCAATTATTTCCTCAACGATGCGGCCAAATCAAACAGAACCGGCAACAAAAAGCCCTTCACACCAGGCCCTCTGCTTTCGCCCTGCCGGCTCGGGAAGGTCCGTGGAACGAAGACAACTCCTCAATCGGATCATACTCTGTTTTCCCGGCCTCATCTCGGCGGAAAGAAGTACATCAACCAACCCAGGGCAACCGCAATTCCCACAAACAGCGCAAAGGACTTCAAACCATAAAACAAGCGCTCCCGCGGAGTATCCCTGGCCAGCACGCCAAAGACCACCGACACCAGGAGAGAGAAGATCAGCAGCGCGAGAAAGTGGTGAATGACCATTCAGATACACAACCCTGTGGCGGCGGTCGGCGCCTGCTCCGACGGAGGCGGGAACCGTTGGAATTGTTTCGTTAGCCCGGGACGCCCGAGCTACCATAATTCGTCGCCGGACGCAGCACGCGTGTCCCCGCGCGCAACCGTTGTTCGTGCGGCCGGGACGGCCTTGCTACCACCCTGCGGCGGCTGCCGCGGCGGCCGTGTTTCTCACCGCGGCCACAGCCCGGAAACCGCACCGTTATCATGAAGATCTACGGCTTTCTCTCCATGCCGATATCGAAGGCGTCGAGAATGGTCAGCACATTCAGCATTCCCGCCGACACCAAGTAAGCTGTGCCGTAATCACTGCTGATGAAAAATGGGTCGCCGCCCGCGTACCCAAAAAATTTGGCAACCGGCATGGGCAGACCGGCGCAGAGCTCTCCGAAATAGCCCAAGGTGTGAAGAAT
>JBOGKI010000877.1:0-1531 GCA_050745605.1 Terriglobia bacterium
GCCGCCGGTGGTGGTTTCGGGATTGCCGAACATGACGCCGATCTTTTCCCGAATCTGGTTGATGAAGATGAGTGTCGTTTTCGACTTCGACACGACGCCCGTGAGCTTGCGCAGCGCCTGGGACATGAGGCGCGCCTGCAGACCCATGTGGGAATCACCCATCTCGCCCTCGATTTCGGCTTTCGGCGTAAGCGCGGCGACGGAATCCACCACCACCACATCCACGGCCGCGGAACGCACTAGCATGTCGGTGATTTCCAGCGCCTGCTCGCCGGTATCCGGCTGGGAAATCAGCAGATCATCCACGTTCACGCCGAGCTTGCCGGCGTAGGTCGGGTCGAGCGCGTGTTCCGCGTCCACGAACGCGGCGGTGCCGCCCTTGCGCTGGATCTCGGCGATCACCTCCAAGGTCAGAGTGGTCTTGCCGGAGGATTCAGGACCGTACACCTCCACGACGCGCCCGCGCGGCAGGCCGCCGACGCCCAGCGCGATATCGAGGCCCAGGGAGCCGGTGGACACCACATCCACATCACGGGAGGCAATATGGTCACCCAGACGCATGACCGATCCCTTGCCGAACTGCTTTTCGATCTGGCTCAGCGCCGCCGCCAGCGCCTTCTTTCTGTTGTCATCCATGGTTGCACCCGTAGTTTAGATTGCTGAATTTCAGGCTGAAAACGCGTGTGATTATTCCACAGATTGCCCTATCCCGCAGCTTGCGCCATGAGCGGCCAGGCGGCCAGCGGCTGATATTCGCTGCCTTTTGCGTGAGTGATGGAACGCACCAGCACGAAATCCCGTATCGGCCAGTGGATCGGGCGGAGGGTTCCAAGCTCGCCCGGTTTGCTGACTTTGCGGGCGAGCGTCACATGTGGCATGAAAGGTTTTGGATCGGGTTTGAGCCCGCGAGCGCGCAGCGCGGCCAGCAATGATGCGGCCAGTTGACGGCCTGGATTGGGAATCTCGCTGGCGCCCAGCCAGACCACGCGCGGTTCTTTCCAGAAATCCAGTCTGTCCAGGCTGAGGCTGAATGGCCCGCTCTGAATCCCGGCTGCCGCTTCCCGTACCGCCACCGCTGCCGCAGCCGCAGCGTCCACGCTGCCCAGAAACACCAGCGTGGCATGAAAATTCTCCGGCGGCACCGGCCTGCCGCCACTGGCCCGGACTGCATGGCGGGTCTCTTTATAGATAGCGTGACGGACAGCCTCATCCGGCCAGAGGGCGAAAAACAGCCGCTCGGTTTCAGGCTCCGACGCCATCAATCAGGCCTTTCAAAGCTTCGGCCACCGCCGCCCGGCGTATTTCTTCACGGCCCCCGGTGAACAGGAAACGCTTGGCTGTAGTCTCGCCGTCTGGCAAGGCCCAAGCAATCCAGACCAGACCCACGGGTTTGTCCGGCGATCCGCCCGTGGGCCCCGCAATACCGCTGACCGCCACGGCAATGGTGGCTTCGCTGTGAGCCACGGCGCCCAGGGCCATTGCCTTCACGGTCGCCTCGGAAACCGCGCCGTGCTCCGTGAGTGTGTTTTGG
>JBOGKI010000878.1:0-1527 GCA_050745605.1 Terriglobia bacterium
GCTTGGAATGATCGGGCTGGGCCGCGTCGATGATAATATTGTTGTCGATGAGGGTCACGAATCTCTGCCGGGTAACTGCCGGTCCTGGCGCTGTTCGCGCTCCCATGCCGTCGGGTCAGGGATGTCGGCGAGGGCATTCAAACGCGCCAGCTTCTCCAGAGCATCGGCCATTCGGTGGCCCTGGCCTGTGTTCGCTTCGCCTTCCAGAACGGTGACCTGGACCGAGACAGGCCGGTCCTCCGTCAGCCGCTCCGGAACCTGCTCGCTCCATTCCAGCCGGTTTCCTCGTAGCACCGCTTTGTATGTGTTCGCCATTGCTGCATCTCGTTGACGAGATTAGACAGACGTTTCCGTCCTTCACTCTCGCCCCACCAACAACATACGCCTGGCCGCCCCCGGATGCAATCGCCAGCCGAGAAAGCGGTGTCGCGTGACAAGTGGCGAGTTACATGTCGGAACGGAGAGCCGGGAACGCCCAAGCCTCGCCTGCGGCGGGGCTCGCTTCACCGATTGCTCGCAGGCCAGCCCTCACGCCACTCTCTTTTTCGGCGGCTCAATCTCGTTGAGCTTTCGCCCTAGCAAGTTTTCCGCCTTCCGCAGCTCGTAGGACGCCTGCATATTCATCCAGAGCTGTGGGGTGGTGCCGAAGAACCTGGCCAGGCGAAGGGCGGTGTCGGCGGTAATGGCTCGCCGTTCGCGCACGATGTCGTTGACGCGCGAGCGCGTGAGATGAAGCCGCCGGGCCAGTTCGTAAACGCTGATGCCCATCGGCTTCAGGAACTCTTCTCGAAGAGTCTCGCCGGGATGTACGTTCCAACCCCACACCGGGTTGCCTCTTTTTGCGGCCATAATTCCTCCTCGCGCCAGGCGTTCAGTGGTAGTCCACGATCTCCACCTTGTGCGCATTACCTTCCCGCCAGACAAAGCACACGCGAAACTGGCGGTTAATGCGAATGCTATGCTGGCCGGTGCGCTTCCCTTTGAGCGCTTCCAGGTGATTGCCGGGCGGGACGCGCAAGTCCCGCAGCGCCGCCGCATCATTCAACAGTTTCAGTTTGCGCATGGCAACCCGGCGCAGATCGGATGGCACGCCTTGGCCGGTGCCGTGCTGCCAGAATTCTTGCGTTTCGCGGTCTCTGAAACCCAGGATCAAGGGAAAGCGTACCGCCCATCGGTACGAATGTCAAGCCTGATCGCCAGCCTGGTTTTCAGCGTTCGGCGCTTCCAGCGCGAACGGAAAGGGTGTAGCGCGGCGCGAAGAAAAGCAGATCCTTCGCTGCGCTCACCAAACTCGGCGTACGCCGTAGGCTTCAAATGTCTGCTCATTGGTGACCACGGGCAGGTTCTCGGCCTGGGCTTGGGCAATCAGCATGCGGTCAAAGGGGTCTCGGTGAGGGCCGGGCAGGAGACCGGCGCGGAGGCCGTGGTCGGCGGTAATGTCCAGCGTGGTGAAACCTTCGCGGAGCATGAAGCCCTGGAAGTCAGCCGCCAACTCCGCCGCCCCCGCGAGCCTGCCAAGTCTCACCT
>JBOGKI010000879.1:0-1526 GCA_050745605.1 Terriglobia bacterium
GTGGTGTTATAAAACAGGTTATCCGGCAGCAGGATCACGCCGTCTATGAGGTCGTGCTCCACGAACCATTTGCGGATGTTGCGTTCGCGGTCCTCGTTCTTGCTGCCGCTGCCGCGGGTGACAGCGCCGGTGTCGAGCACCACGGCCGCGCGGCCGTCGTCTTTCAGGCAGGCCAGCGTGTGCTGCAGCCAGGCCCAGTCGGCCTTGCCGGCGGTGACGCCGCCGGTGGACTCGAAGCGTTCGAAGGGATCGTTTTCATACACCTCCGGCGAAAACGGCTGGTTCCACATGGGATTGGCCACCACGATGTCGAATTTCCGCAAGCGCTGGGCGCCGTCGCGGAACTTGGGGTTGCGCATGGAATCGCCGCGCAGCACTTCGCCCTGCATGTCGTGGATGATGCGATTCATGCAGGCGATGGCGTAGCTCGCGCCGGTGAGTTCCTGGCCGTAAAGCCGCAGCGGGATTTTCGAGAGCGGATCGAGGCGCTTGCAGACCAGTTGCAGCTTGATGAGCAGGCCGAAGGAGCCGCAAGCGTAGTCGTGGCATTCCTCGCCGGGGCGCGGGCGCAGCAGTTCGGCCATAAGAAAGCCGACTTCCGTGGGGGTGAAGAATTCGCCGGCGCTCTGGCCCTGGCCTTCCGCAAATTTGCGCAGCAGGTATTCGTAGCAGCGGCCGAGGAAATCCGGCTCCACGTCGTGCAACCCCAGGCGATAGCGCGGATTGGAGAAGGTTTCGATCACGCCCTTGAGCGCGGCGTCGGAAATCTCGCGCTCGCCGCCCGCGCCGATGTGGTTGAAGTCCACCTGGTCAATGACGCCGGCGAGCGCGGGGTTGTGCTTGACGATGGCGCGCACTGTGACGGTGAGCTGTTCGCCCAGCGAAGCGGGCTTGCGATCTTTCGGCCATTCGTGGGGTTCGCGGCCGGACACCACCGGCCAGCGGGCTTCGGGCGGGATGTAGAAGCGCACCAGCGTGGGATCGGCTTCGATCACGCCAAGCGCGGTGTCGTGTTCGCCGAATTGCTCGCTCAGGCGCTGGATCTCGTCGTCAAAGACATCGGACAGACGCTTGATGAACAGCAATGGCAGTAGGTAATCCTTGAACTTGGGCGCGTCTTTCTCGCCACGGATGGAGCAGGCCGCGTCCCACAGCATCTGCTCCATGCTCTTGTTGCCGAGTATTTTGCTTTTGCTGACGCCGCGGCGGCGGCGGGTGGTTTCCGGCACGTTTGTTGATTCAGCTTCGGCGTTGTCCGGTGACAGGCCGGCTTCTGCGGCCAGAGCCAGGATGGCGTCCCGCTGGGCTTTCTGGGGTTTGGATTTGCCGGTTTCCCAGCGGTTGACGGTGGCAAAAGACACGTTCAGCCGTGCGGCCAGCTGCTCCTGGCTGAGGTTGAGCCGGGTACGGAGCTGGGTTAAAAGTTGAGCGGTTTGTTCTGTATTCATGAAACAATGTTATATCAAAAATAGCTTACCTTGTCTTCATAGCATGATGGACCATATCAGATCTCTAGTGGCCATATT
>JBOGKI010000880.1:0-1519 GCA_050745605.1 Terriglobia bacterium
TGCTTTATACCAATTTGACGTCAAACAGGGCGTCTGAATTCGGGGGGCGGGAAAGCAGTACTTCCCGTCGCGCCCGATGAGGGAGCTCAACGTAACGGCTACGCCTTCCCCGATGCCGCCTGCCCCGCGGAGTGCTTCAGATAGACTTCCTGTGCGGCCCGCACGCCGGAACCTAACTCCACCTTCTGCCCTTGGCGATGAAGCGCGATCTCAATGGCGGCAATCACGGAGAACAGGTCGCTGATGTCGTAATAGCCGAGATGCGCCAGCCGGAAAATCTGGCCTTTCATGGTCCCCTGTCCATTGGAGAGTATGGCGCCGAAGTTCTTCCGGACTTCCTTGATGAGATCACCCGAGTCCATACCCTCCGGAGCACGGATGGCGGTGACGGCGTTGGCGTAGTTTCCGGTGGCGAACAGCTTTAACCCCACGCGCTGGGCGGCAGCGCGCGTCGCCTCCGCCAGCAGCGCGGCATTGGCAATCAGATTCTCGCGGCCGAGTTTCTTGATGTATTCCAGCGCCGCATGCAGGCTCACCACCAGCGATGTCGCCGGCGTATAACTGGCCTCGCCCTTCGCCAGGTTCTTGCGCTCTTTGGCGTAATCAAAGTAAAAGTGCGGCAGCTTGGCTCTTTCCATCTGCTTCCATGCCTTCTCGCTCACCGCCGCGAACGCCAGTCCGGGCGGAATCATGGTGGCTTTCTGCGAGCCGCCAATCACAATGTCCAGACCCCAATCATCGGGCTTGAGATCCGTTGTGCCCAGACCGGTGATGGCGTCCACCACCAGGCAGGTCTCCGGATAGTTCTTCACGATGGCCGCAAGCGATTCCACGTCATGGCTCACACCGGTCGAGGTCTCCGTCGCCTGAATAAAGACGCCGCTGAACGGTCCGTGCTTCTCAAGCTGTATCTTCAAGGCGTCCATGCTCACCGGCTGACCGTAGGGGAATTCCACTTTCACCGCTTCAATTCCATAAGCCTGGGCAATCGCCAGCCATCGCTCGCCGAACTTACCGGCCGTACCCACCAGCATGCGGTCGCCGGGCGACAGGAGGTTGGCGACTGCGCCTTCCATCGCGCCGCTCCCGGAGCACGCAAACAACACCACGTCGTTCTGCGTGTTGCAGTAGTACTTCAGATGGTCCACGGTCTGCCGCATGATCTCCCGGAATTCGTCGGTGCGATGGTGGATGCTGCGCGTGGCGCCGCGAAGTTGAGCTTCCATCAGCAGTGGCGTGGGACCCGGTGTGAAGAGACGTTCCTTGATGAGTAAAGGCATGGTTTCAATTTCCTCTTGTCTTTCGATGAATTGCAGGAGGGAATTCTGCCGTCCGGAATTGGCTTACAGGACTAAAGCTCGGTTCCCGTTCCGTCGCGTGGTTATGGTGTTGTGCCGGCGAAGTACCGATATGACGTCCGCCAAATTAGCTAGACTCCAGTTTAGAGAATCGGGCGGAGGTTGTCAAAAACTTACGATGGACGGTGGTGACTCAGTTTGCTGTAGCGGCGCTCTATGAG
>JBOGKI010000881.1:0-1517 GCA_050745605.1 Terriglobia bacterium
CCTTAAGGTTGTCCGAAAGCTTCCGCGCCAGGCCAGCAATCTTCACGGCGTGGACGGGAAGCCGTGAGAGGCGGCGGTAGGTTTCTCCGAGCGGCGGCAGCTTCTTGAAGTCATGGACCGAAACCACCACTTTGGCGTCAGTGAAGCGGCGAAGCAATTCCGGGCCTGCTTGTTGGACAGATTCAAGCTCAATGTCCACCCAAGCACAGCCGGCGCGGATGGCCGCCGCGAGCACATTCGCCTGCTCCTCGACGCCTCCGGAAAATTGTCCGCCCGCTTCCACTCGCCGGCAGGTGGCGATGGTGTAAGGCGACCGCAACCGCAAAAAAATCTGCCGGAGCCGCAGCTCCATCTCCGTGAAGTCCTGCAGATAATCCAGACGCAGTTCAAAACCCAGTTGCGATCCGCCCACCCGGGTGGCCACGGACTCCAAAGCATTCAGGCTGGGCGCTGCGACAGTTGCAAAGATGCGAGGTTGTCCGGGCTTCGCCAAATGTCCATCCCTGTTGTATTCTGTTGAGTCAAGCTTGGTGCGAATATAGGATTTCCGGCAAACAAAAGGCAAGAAAATTAGGGGCAATTCCCGGCGTCATGATTCCGCGTCGACCCGGCTGGCAAAAACGCGCATCACGGGACCGGAGGTCACGGCAAAGGCCAAACTGCCCTACATGCGCTAACCTATTGATTATCCTAGATTTGTTCATTCTTGTCAAAACGTCGAAGATCGAGGTCAAGATGCTCTTCGAGATCGTCGCCCGGATCGAGCAACCGTGAAACGGGAATTTCCAGATCGTCCTATCGTCGGAGTGGGTGGCGTCGTGATCAGCGACGGAACCGTGCTGTTGATCCGCCGGGGCGCCGAGCCGCTGAAGGGCGAGTGGTCATTGCCGGGCGGAATGCTGGAGCTGGGTGAGCACCTGGAGTCCGGCGTCCAGCGGGAGTTATTGGAGGAAACCGGGCTGGACGTTGAACCGCTCGAAGTGGTGGAGGTCTTTGACAGGATTGTGAGCGAGGGTGGCCGCGTCCGCTATCATTACGTCATCGTGGATTATCTCTGTGTGTGGAAGGAAGGCACGCTGTGTCCGTCCTCCGACGTGATGGATGCGCGTTGGGTGCGCCGCGAAAATCTTGGGCAGTATCGCCTGACGGACAAGGCGACTTCGGTGATTGAGCAATCGTTCGCGATGATGAAACGCCGTGCGCAGGGAAAGAATAGGAAGCCGTTCGGGACTTCGTCAAAGCAGCACACTACGTAGCGCAGACCTGCGCTTTTCTGACTCCATAATGGCGTCGGCGCCGTTGGAACATGAAAATGGAGAAGCAGGTAGTCACGGTCAGACATGCGCTGACCGTGGCTTCCCGCTGTTCACGAGTGCGCCAGCAAGAACGCCGGCCAAATCACCAGGACGATCCTAGGAGCGGCAGATGCCTTCGCTTCCGGCGCCAAGTAGCATGACGACATGACGCTCGTCATCCTGCGCGTTGTGGGTTAGACCCGATGCTGCTCAGTTAAGGGT
>JBOGKI010000882.1:0-1509 GCA_050745605.1 Terriglobia bacterium
ATCATCCAACAGCTTCAGGTGCGGCGCGCCGGGCCTACCCTCCAGCGCCGCCATCAGCGCTTGAGCCTTATCATTCGCTTCCTCGCGAGTCGCGCCGCCAAATTCCGCGAAGAGCCAGCTCCCGCCCTCGGGCAGCAGTTCAATCTCCGCACCGTACATGCTGTGGCGGCGCAGATAACTGATGATGCCTTCCTCGATGCCCTCGAGGGCGATAGGGTGGTGCGGCAGGATGTCCATCACCTGATCGGCGGCCTGGAAGCAATCGGGATAACCCAGCACCACCAGCGACCGCGCCACGGGGCTATCCACCAGCCGCAGCCGCGCTTCGAGCACGGTGACGCACGTGCCCTCCGTCCCCACCAGCGCGCGTGCGACGTTAAAGCCGTTTTCCGGAAGCAACTGATCCAGGTTGTACCCCGAGATGCGGCGCGGGATGCGCGGGAAACGCTGGCGCACCCAGCCGCCGTATTCATCTCGCAGCGCCTTTAGCCCGGAATAGATTTCACCCCGCCGGCCTCCCTGATGGATGATCGCTTCCAACCCATCATCGGTCGTCCGGCCTACCTTCAGACGCAGCCCGTCGTAAGTCAGGACCTCAAGCTCCTCGACGTTGTCCACGGTGTTTCCGCCCATCAGCGAATGCGTGCCGCAGGAATTGTTGCCAATCATGCCGCCCAGCGTACAGCGGCCATGAGTGGAAGGATCGGGCGCGAACGTGAGGTGATGCTGCTCCGCGGCATTGCGCAGGAAATCCAACACCACTCCCGGCTGGACGCGAGCCTGCTTGGCCGCTGGATCAACCTCCAGCAGCTCGCCCATGTACTTCGACATATCGAGAACAACTGCCACATTGCAGCACTGGCCGGCCAGGCTGGTACCGCCTCCGCGGGAAAGCACGGGCGCATGAAACCGGCGGCACGCTGCCACGGCCTCCACCACATCATTGGCATCGCGCGGCAGCACCACCCCGATCGGAACTTGGCGATAATTCGAGCTGTCCGTGGAATAGAGCGCCCGGCTGCCTGCGTCGAAGCGCACTTCGCCGCGAACCCGGCGCTTCAATACCTCGGCTAAACTGCCGGTGTCCACCCTCACTGAGCTTGAATTCGGCATGGGTCAAAGGGCGGGATAAGACGTTTACTGAAGCCACCCGCAACTTCCGATCATCCGCCTGCTAATATAGCAAAACGTCCCAGACAAAGCCCTGGTAAATCCAGGACTGGCGTAGGCGCAAACCTCGGCGCAAGTAGTATTTCCACAAGAGTCGAGTCTCGGACCCAAGACGGAAGATAACGGCTAACCTTATTGAAATAAACCAGATGCGATCCACGCGCCAACCTTTTTCCACAAACATGTGAAAAAGCCTGTCAATAAACCGCCTCATCGGTCGGCTTGATGATTGATCTGATGGAACTTTGACCAGGATGCCTTCATGTTGGTGCAATCCTGCCTTAACACAAAGCCGAGCCGGTGAGGGCTACGGGTTTTGAACGAGGACATGCGCCAAGC
>JBOGKI010000883.1:0-1507 GCA_050745605.1 Terriglobia bacterium
ACATAGCCCACCTCGTCGATCGCAATCAGATCGTACCGGGCCCACCGCGCCAGAACCCGCCGCAACTGCAGTTGATGCTTGGCCTCCACCAGTTCATTGACCAGGGCCGCCGCCGTCGCAAACCGCACCCGCCGTTTCTGCCGGCAGGCCGCCACGCACAGGCCCGTCAGAAGGTGAGTCTTCCCCGTCCCGCATTCGCCGATGAATAAGACCGGCTCGGCGCGTTCCAGATACCCGCCCTCGGCCAACTCGCGCATCTTCGCCGCCGAGACCTGCGGCGACTGCGTATAGTCGAACTCTTCCAGCGTCTTCACCCGCGGCAGATGCGCCTCCTTGATGCGCCGCTCGATCGTGTTCCGTTCGCGCTCTTCGATCTCGGCCTGAAGCAGGACCTCCAGGTAGCCGGTATGGCTCTTCTTCTCGCGCACCGCCTGCTCGGCCACGCGGCTGAACTGCGCGGCCATGACCGGCATCCGCAGCGCCTTACACTGCGCTTTGATCGTCGCGGCTTCGAGCTGTACCAGGGGAGTGCTCATCGGGCGCCTCCCAAAGTGAGCAGTTGATCGTATTCCGTCATCGTCGGCAAGGGACGCGCGTAACGTTCCAGGGCACCCACATCGACGGCCTCGCAACCGCGCCGCCGAAGCTCGTCCTGACGCAGCAGGTGCTCGACCGCCGCCGCATCCGTACAGCCCGCCTCCAGCGCCGCATCCACCGATTCCCGCAGCTTGCTGCGGCCGACTTGCTGCCCCAGTTTCAGCAGACCCACCATCTGCCGCGTGCCGCTCTGCTTCCCCTGCCGCGCCATCAGCGCCTGCCAGATCCGGTCGAAACTGGCGGGCCACAGCCCCGCCTGCCGCTGCTGCTCGAGAGCCGTCGATCCGGCCAGCGCGCCCGGCTTCCGCTCCAGCACATCCAGGTAATGTTCCAGCTCCAGAATCTGCTGCTGTCGCCCATAACAACGCGCGTGCCGAGCCACGCAGTTCCCCTCGTGCCACAATTCCACCCGGCTGGCGTAAGCTTTGGCATGGACCTGGGTTCCCGCCGCCAGCGGCGCCGAATACGAGTTGGTCCGCACCTTCACGCATCCCAGACCGTTCACCGTCGGAAAACTTGTCTGCGCCAAGTCCATGCCTTCGCTGGCCCGCGGCAACAAGTGCTCGCGTTCCACCAACAGCGCCGCCCCGACACCCTGACTCCGGCCGCTGATCGTGCGCTGCTCATCCTCACGGCACGCCGCCGCCAGTTGCCCGTTCAGGCCGGCCAAGTCCGCCGCCTGCGGCACCGGCACCCAGTGGTTCCGCCGAAAGTAACCCGCCTCCGATTCGATCCCGCCTTTCTCGTGTCCCTCCCCCGGCGTGCAGAACTCCGCCTGAAACCGCCAGTGCGAGCGGAACGCGATGAATTGGACCGTCTCCTCCCGCCGCACGCCGCGCAGAATCTTCTTCACCGCCGAGGCCAGATTGTCATACCTCAGCCGCTGGAATACTCCGCCGAACCACGCGAA
>JBOGKI010000884.1:0-1506 GCA_050745605.1 Terriglobia bacterium
GAGCATCAGGAATGCTGAGGCCTCCTCAGCGGCGCGCACCGGCAGGTTGCTGAAAAAGTCTTTTGGTTTGTCATTCTGAGCGCAGCGAAGAATCTGTGCCTTTTACTTTCAACACGACAAGCAGATACTTCGCGGCGTTTACCCTGAGCGAAGCCGAATCGCTCAGCATCACAAATCAGGATCTTTCAGCAGCCTGCTGGGCCCCACTTCAGCTCACGAGAGGAAGCATGAGTCTTTCATCAACATCGACCTGCATTTCCTTAAGCGATATCGAACAAGCACGGAAGCGCATTGCCGGCTCGATTTACCTGTCGCCCTGCCCGCACTCGCAAACTCTGTCGGAGCTCACCGGCCAGAAAATCTATCTGAAACTTGACCACTTGCAAATGACAGGCGCCTTCAAGGAGCGCGGGGCTCTCAACAAGATCCTGACGCTTGACGAGGGCGAAGTGAGCCGTGGCGTCATTGCCGCCAGCGCCGGAAATCATGCGCAGGCCGTGGCTTATCACGCCGCCAAACGGGGAATCGCGGCCCACATCGTCATGCCTCTGGCCACTCCGCTGGTGAAGGTGGTGGCGACACGAAACTATGGAGCCCAGGTTATCCTTCACGGAGCTAATTATGATGAAGCTTGCGACGAGGCTTTTCGCCTGCGCGAAGAGCACGGCTACACCTTTGTTCATCCTTTCGATGACCCGGCCGTGATTGCGGGTCAGGGGACGATCGGGTTGGAACTGCTGGAACAGGTTCCCGGCCTGGAAGCTGTGGTCGTACCGATTGGCGGAGGCGGACTGATTGGTGGGGTCGCCTGCGCCATCAAGGAAAGAAGACCCGAGATTCGCGTAGTGGGCGTGCAGACGGCCCGGCTGCCCTCGATGGTCGCGGCGCTCGCCAGGCATCACCCTGTAACTATCGATCCGGCGATCACCGTTGCTGACGGCATAGCCGTCCGCCGCGCCGGAGACCTGACGCTTCCTCTGGTTGAGCACTATGTGGACGAGCTTGTGACCGTAGAAGAGGAAGATATTGCCAGCGCCATTCTGGTGCTGCTGGAGCGGGAAAAGATGCTGGCGGAAGGCGCTGGCGCTACAGCGCTGGCGGCTTTGCTCCAACACAAGACCAAGCTTCACGGCCAGCGCACGGCCGTGCTGGTTTGCGGGGGCAACATCGACGTCACGCTTCTGGCACGCATTATTGAACGCGGCTTGGTTAAAGATGGCCGGATGGTACGCCTGCGCATCCATCTGTTGGATCGCCCGGGCGCTTTACACGAGCTGACACGCATCATCGCCGAACATCGGGCCAATATTATCGAACTGCTCTTCGACCGCGCTTATTACGGCGTGAACCTGGGTGAGACGGTGATCGACGTAACCTTCGAAACTCGCGGCCCCGAGCAAGTGAACCAACTCCTGGTGGCTCTCACCGCCAACGGCTACAAACACGAGTTGGTCCGCTGATATAGTGGCCGCTTTCTCTGTAGCGGCGCTCTACGAGCGCCAAAAG
>JBOGKI010000885.1:0-1505 GCA_050745605.1 Terriglobia bacterium
CTGGCACGACCCCTCCCCATAGTGACGGAATGAAATCGCAACTGCTTGTGAACACACCGTTTCACCCCGGAGACCGTGGAAGTTGGGCTAACCGGTTGGAGAAGCAGTCAGCGATCACCGCGCCGAACAAGCGATGGGTGTGGATGAGCTCGTTGGTGAAGGCCGAATGCAGGCGGCTCTAATTCACATCCATCCAGATCTTGGTGGCGGATACCGCTTTGCCAGATTGGTCCGTGGCGGTGACGGTGAGTGCGTGAGTCGCCCCATTGCTTCCACTCCCGGCGTGCGGAAAGGTCCGCTCGTAATGCACCGTTCCGCCATTCAAGCTGTCATCGGCCAGCGTGAATCCATCCAGCTCGCTCACGACCTGAGCGATGTTCTGCCCGGCATCGGCATCCACGCACACATCAATATCCTGCCCGATGGTCGCTCGTGACTGGTTCAAGGCAAATCGCATTCTGTTGCTCCCGGTTGCCCGCGGCGTTGATATCGGCCTTTAGTGATTAACTTTCAGCAAGAAACCCCGTCGGGTTCGCCACTTCTGCGCACAGTGACTGGCTCACTTGTGACTCGCCACTCGTCGCGAGCCCGGCCGCTGAGGCCTGAATGCTGGTCGCGGACGGCTTCTTTAGATTCTCGGCAAAACGATTCCCTGCTGCGACTGGTATTTGCCTCTCCTATCCTTCATAAGAAATCTCGCAAGTTTCGTCAGACTGAAAAGACACAATCTGCCAAAGCCCTTCATTAGAATAAACCCGCGCCGGCAGCGGCGTCGTGTTCGAGATTCCCAGCGTGACGAAGCCCTCCCACTCCGGTTCGAGCGGCGTGACACGCCTGGCTATCCGCCAAGGGGTTGATCCTGTCATGCTCACGAGCCATCTTCTTGATCCAACGGTCATTCTTCACCGACATCAGGCTTTCCTCTGTGGGATTGAGTTCAGGCCGAAAGCGAGGAAAAGCCGCGGCCCGGGGAAAGATCAAGCCAGCATCATAATATAAGAAACCGGGGCTGGCAACTTGGCCCTGTCACACGCGGCCGCTCCAGGGAAACAAGAAGCCGCCTGCCGCAAAAGCAAGACGGAATGATGCGCGCCGCATTTCCTTGACACGCTCAGACCAGCAACTTACAATCCAGACTTGGGAGGGCGATTGGACCTGGACGATAAATTCAAGAAGTTGATCAAAGAACTCGGGCTAGCCATCAACGAGTCCCTCTCAGAATCTGACCGGATCGCAGAGGTGATCGGCCGCATCCGAGCGGCCGGTTACGATCTCTTCCTGGTTCTTGAAGTCACCATCGGATTTAACAAGCGGGGCGAGCCGGAACAGGTCCACCGACAGAAGCTCAGCTCCTCCCGCCGCCGCGAACCCCGTGAATTCCGCTTCACCTCTCAAGATGCTGCTTTCCTCCGCGAGCTGAAGATCAGCGTAGACGACGAGAGTCGCTGAATGCGGCGCTTTTTTGTTTTCCGAGTCCCGAACTTTTGACCGATGGCGGTGTGCCA
>JBOGKI010000886.1:0-1504 GCA_050745605.1 Terriglobia bacterium
TCTGATCGCCACCATGGATCAAGACGATGCCGTAATCATCCAGGCCAGTGTGGATGCGCGCCGCTGGCGTGACGAAGCGGATCGAGGCAACCCCGACGGTGGGAGTGAAACGTCCCATGCTAGAAGTTTTCTGGAATTTCGGGACAAGAGCGAGTGATGGGTAGGGCTGTTGCACAGGAAACTTTCCTTCACACTTTCAATCCGATGAGGCGCATCAACTCCAGCGCGTTACTGGTCTTGACGACGCCGTCCCGCAGCTTGTAGTCAAAGGTCATCTTCCCGTCACCAATGTGCTCCTGGAAGTGGACGTTCCGCACCGACGCCTCAAACGATTTCGAAATCTCAGTGAGCGCCAGATCGTGAGTGGTGATGATGCCGACGGCGGCGCGGCCCATGAAGGCGCGAATCAAGCCCTCGGCGCCTACCCTGCGGTCTTCTGAATTCGTTCCCTCCAGCAATTCGTCAAACAGGAAGAGAACGGGAAGTCCGCCTTCCGCGAGATCAAAGACCTGCCGGATGCGGAGAATCTCCGTGTAAAAGCGTGAGCGCCCATCCTGCAGTGAATCGGAAACGCGAATCGACGATCCAACTGCGAGAGGCGCCAGGCGTAGATATTTGGCGCGAACAGGCGCGCCCGCCAGGGCCAGGACGGTGTTGACACCGACTACCCGCAGGAGGGTACTTTTGCCGGACATGTTGGAACCGCTCACCAGGAGGACGCGAGTCTCCGCGCCAAGGCGCACTGTATTGCGGACGCAGCGGGCTGAAGGAATCAGCGGATGGCCGAGGTCGTCACCCTCAAAGAGCGGTTGCGAATTTCCGGTTTCCACAAAGACCGGAAACGGGTCGTCGGGGTGCTCGTAAGCGTAGGTCGCAAGCGCAAGTGACGCTTCCACCTCGCCGGCCGCATCAATCCAGGCGCGCGCATTGGAGCCCCAGCGCCGCCGCCAGGCATCGGCGGCGAATCCCAACTGCACCGTAAACAACACGGGCAGATCAATGATCTGAATGATGAGCCCATCGCGGGCTTCCAACCAATCCACCACGCGCGCCAGCCGGCGCATTGCGCCCCCCGCTGTCACACCCGGACTTTTGAGTTTGGATACCATCTCCTGCAAGCGGCTGGAAGAAAACTCTTCCTGCTCGAGCACCTCAAGGATCAGCGCAAACAGAACCAGGCCTTTGGGATCACAGTCGAGGCCGCGCAGCGCGGCTTTGGCGCGTTTCTGGAACCGCAGCATGACGATGATTTGCAGGAACAGCACTGCAAAGAAGGGCAGGAATGTTCCGGTGATTCCCCAGAGGATCAGAGTGGCGAGGTCCAGCGCGGCCAGCGCCGCAGCCGTCCATCGCACGAAAGAATTCTGCAGAAGCACATCCCTTTCCGACCACCGAATCAACGCCTCCGGGTCCAGCGTCACACGCAGGTCTTCGCCTAACACCGCCAGCCGCTCGCGCAGGTCGAGTTTTTGCTCTAATTCCTTAACAAGGCTCTGCCTTTCGG
>JBOGKI010000887.1:0-1503 GCA_050745605.1 Terriglobia bacterium
TTGGTCGGGAATGGCTAAAGCATACTCGCAGAT
The DNA here is from genome assembly GCA_050745605.1 of Terriglobia bacterium. Taxonomy (GTDB): domain Bacteria; phylum Acidobacteriota; class Terriglobia; order UBA7540; family UBA7540; genus CALCEB01. The sequence goes on from JBOGKI010000887.1 coordinate 34, forward strand.
TGAAGTCGATTTTGCGCTCGTTGGCTTCTAACATAATTTAAACACAGAGAGTTACCAGAAATCTCTATTTCAACAACCGGACAGTAGTGAAATCTCGCAGTCTTGTGCATTCCGGGCGGTCATGTTTCAATGGCCAAAAGGATGCTTTCGCAACCATCGAGTTAAGTTGAGAAGGAGGACTCTTGTCGAATCGCGTAACTTTGATCCCGGGGGATGGAATCGGCCCGGAAATCACGGCCGCCACCCTGCGACTCTTGGAAGCCGCCAAGGCGGACATCGAGTGGGAAGAGCAGGACGCCCACGCCCTGGCGGGACGGCGGAAAGATGACCCGCAGGCCAGCCCCGTGGTCGCATCCATCCGGAAAAACCGTCGTGGGCTGAAAGGACCGTTGACCACGCCCATTGGCTTCGGCCCCCGCAGCCTGAACGTGGGCCTTCGTAAAGATCTTGATCTTTACGCCAACCTTCGCCCCGTGAAGAATCTTCCCGGAATTCCAACGCCCTTCAACAACGTGGACCTGATTATCGTCCGGGAAAACACCGAGGACCTTTACTCGGGCCTTGAGCACACGGTGGCTCCCGGTGTGGTAGAAAGTCTGAAAGTAATCACCGAACGCGCCTCCAGCCGCATCGCCAAATTTGCTTTCGACTACGCCCGCCGCAACAACCGGAAAAAAGTCGTGGCCGTACACAAGGCCAATATCATGAAACTGTCTGACGGCCTTTTCCTGGATTGTGTCCGCCGCGTCGGCAAAGTCTATCCTGAAATCGAATACGGCGAGGTGATTGTTGACAATTGCTGCATGCAACTGGTGATGAGGCCGCAGCAGTTTGACATTCTCCTGCTTGAAAACCTATACGGCGACATCGTCTCCGACCTTGGAGCGGGACTGGTCGGCGGGCTTGGCCTGGTTCCTGGCGCGAACCTTGGCGACGACATCGCGCTCTTTGAGGCCGTCCACGGCAGCGCTCCGGACATCGCCGGCAAAGGCCAGGCAAATCCGACCGCCATGATCTTATCTGCCGTTCTGCTGCTGCGCCATATGGGCCAGAAAGACACGGCGGACCGCATCACCAAGGCCATCGGCAAGGTTTACGCAAGCGGAAAAAATCTGACGCGCGATGTGGGCGGAACCGCTCCGGCGGAAGAATTCACAACGGCCTTGATTGGAGCGCTTGAATAAAGGGTGGGGCCTGACTCACTGACCGGAAACCCGAGGGGGCTTCAAATACCGCGAAAGCTGCTCGAACAGCGACGTGTCTCCCAGGCGCTCCGCCTCCCGCGCGTGATTCCACGCCAGATCAAGATTCCCTTCGACGACATAGAGCCTGCCCGCCGCCACGTGAGCCGCTGGGAAGTTCTTATCACACTCGATCGATTTAAGGTAGCACGCCAGGGCTTCTCGCCGTTCGCCTCGAACCTGGTAGAGACTTCCCAGCCCAAACCACGCCGGCGCTGACCCGGGTTCC
>JBOGKI010000888.1:0-1500 GCA_050745605.1 Terriglobia bacterium
GGGGAGCAGCGGTCGGCGATTTCCTGACGGTGATCTTCCGTCGTCGCCTGGCGTAGGGTCCAAGAAATAAGCAGACACCGCCGGGACGACGGCGCTACATTGTCCATCCAATTACTGGACGCTACAATCGCTCCGATGAAAATGCTGGATCATGACTGCGTCACCGCCGTGATTGGCGGGCACCTGCATGGAGACGGGCTTCTACGAATTGGGAGAGGGACAAGCGGCGCGAGGAGGGGTCAATTTTTAAGAAAACTGATCCGGTACGCCGCTTATCCCCTGCTGCCTTCTGCTTCCCCGTCTGCTTTCTCCACGTCAGACGGTGTTGATGTTGCCGTTGACACCATCCGGGAAGAACCCACCGCTGCTCGTGCCGGGATCGCTGTTGCCATAGACGATCGCCAGCACCTGGCTGGGGGTCCGAATGACCGCCAAGGCCTGGCTGTTCACGGTGAAGAAGTGCGTGCCAGCCGGCGGTGGCAGAACGTCGAGAGCGTCCAGCGCCGTCACACGAATATTCAATTCAGCAACCTGCAGGCGGATGTTCCCGGAATGCAGGGATTCAGTCTCCGCGATCTGAGCAGCATAGCCGAGGGTAGTTTTGTCCGCGATCAGCGGCGCCGCGCCGCCGTAAGCTGAGACGCCCGTGTCCTCAAAGGCGCGCGCCAGAGTAAGAAACTGGCGAATATCTCGGAAACCGATGCCTAGCGCATCCAGGTTGATCGCGGGCTTGGCGATTTGCATCCCGTTCAGCGCCGAGCGCAGGAAAAGGACGTGCTGCTGCTCATCGTAGGCGATCTCCTCCGCAATCCGGGCAAACCGCGAACGCCCGTTTAGCAGGGGGACGCGATGCCCGCCAGTGGTGGGGCCGAGATTGCCGGAACCGTTGACAGGGATACCGATTTGTTCAATGGTCTTGCCGGTGGTGGCAACGGTGTAAAACTCCGCTTCAAGGTATTCGAGGTTGAGAGCGAAGTTGAGAATATCCGCATCCGTAATTCCGCCCATCCCCTGTGGGGCGAGTCCAGCGCCCTTGACCAGACTCAGGCTTCCACCCATCAATGTGGCCGCGGCGGCTCCTAGTCCTGCCGCCCCGACCCCACCCAGGAACTTCCTTCGATCGAATCCCCGGTCTGCAATGTTCAATACTTTCTCGATGGCCGACATCAAACACCTCCTCTTAAAGTTCGGAGCAGCAAATATTGGGAAGCCGGCCGCATTGCCCGAAAGGCCGGTTAATACAGGCAAACCCGCACCTCGCGTGCGCGCAGGCCCCCTCCCAATGTACCCGCGCGCGGGTGCCTCCCGCGTGATTGCTCCTACGTTGAGTACGCGGCCGCTTGAAAAACGGATTTCTCTTTTGCCTTAGGCGGGGAAAATCTTCAGGCGGAGGTCAAAAACCCGGTGGTCCAGTCTCGCAGCCTCAGTTGGCAGGGAGCATGGGTTAGCAGCACGGTTTTCGGACAAGCTTTTGCTCAATCAGTTCAACACGAGTAAAGG